>NZ_JAGYWT010000682.1:0-1033 GCF_019279095.1 Microbacterium sp. BF1
GCGTGCCCCCTGTGACCTGATCGAGCGTGCCGCCGTCGGCCACATCGGCGGGGTCGCCGGGGTGGTCTCCGAACCAGACCTCGGCCTCCGGTGCGCCGGTCGGCGTGCGGCCTTCGAGGTCGGCGAGAAGCGAGTCCGATCCCCAGGCGTAGTCGCGGGGCGTGTTCGTGAGGCTCAGCAGCATGCCACCAGCGTAGAGCCGCGCTGCGGCGTTCAGCGACGCTCGGAGCACGGCGCGGTAGCCTGAACGCGATGGCCCAGTACACGAAGCATCCGGTGTCTGCCCCACCAACCGCGCCGGAGCGCGAGTCGACGGGGCATCTGCTGCTGCGCGGCTATGCGATCCTCGTCCTCTTCGTCACGTTCGCCCACTCGGCCGTGTACAACCTGCTCGGACGGGACGGCGCCGCGATCACGCTCGCCGTCTTCACCCTCGCGACCCTCGCCATCGGCATCCCGATGCTCGCCCGGAACCGTCCGCAGCCGTTCCGCTGGCGCCGCCTGCCCTGGACCGCGCTCGGATACACGACCCTGGCCCTCGTCTCGATCGCCTGGTCGCAGTGGCGCGGCCCGACGATCATCACCTGGGTGCTGCTCGCGGCCGTCACCGTGAACGGGCTCTTCCTCGCTCACGTGCTCACCTGGCATGAGATCGTCCGGGCCCTGTCCTCGGCGTTCAAGTGGATCCTGGGCCTCTCGCTGGCGATCGAGCTCTGGGTCTCGCTGGTGCTGCACGGCCCGCTGCTCCCGAACTTCCTCACGCTGCCGGACGGCAAGATCGACCCGCAGTGGTACTGGGTGCGCGACAACCTGTTCGACGGCGGGCGGATCCAGGGCATCGTGGGCAACGCCAACCTCCTGGCGATCATCTCGCTCTTCGCGCTCATCACGTTCGGTGTCCTGTTCGCGGCGCGGACCCGGTGGCGCACCACCCTCGCCCTGTGGATGCTGCTCGCGGCCTACTTCCTCCTGCGCACGGCATCAGCCACCGCGCTCGTGTGCGCAGCCGCGGTCGCGCTGGTCCTCGTCGTCG
>NZ_JAGYWT010000683.1:0-1028 GCF_019279095.1 Microbacterium sp. BF1
ATCCAGGCGGGTAGTGCTGCTCGCCGTTCGGTCTCTGATTCGTAGAAGCGTGCGTAGGCCCATCCGTCGGCGAGGGTGCGGTGGAATCGCTCGATCTTCCCGTTCGTTTGCGGGCGGTAAGGTCGGGTTCTTTTGGGTCGGATGCTGAGCGCGGTGCAGGCGTCGGCCCAAGCGTGTGAGCGGTAGGCGGAGCCGTTGTCGGAGAGCACCCGCTCGACGGTGACGCCGCGGGCGGCGAACCAGGCGACCGCGCGGTGCAGGACGCCGATCGCGGTGGCCGCTTTCTCGTCGGAGCAGATCTCTGCGTAGGCGACGCGGGAGTGATCGTCGATGACGGTGTGCAGGAACGCTGTGCCGATGAGTGGGCGGTATTGGCGGCCTCTTTGTCCGGTTCTCAGTGCCTGCGCGCGGCCATTGGCCTTGCTCTGCTGGCGGGTGAGGAACCTATGCCCGCCGCCGTCGGGGATGTTGCCGAACTTGGTCACGTCGACATGGATCATCGACCCTGGATAGTCATGTTCGTAACGACGGATCGGCTCCCCGGTAACCCGATCGATGCGGCTGAGTCGGTTGAGCCGACAACGCACCAACACGGCGTGGACGGTCGAAGCAGGCATGCCGAGCTCACCGGCGATCTGCGCCGGTCCTAACCGGCGTCGCCACCGGGCTTTCACGATCCGCCTCACCACCGCCGGAGGCGTTCGGGCGGGCATCGACCTCGGACGACTGGAGCGGTCGATCATCCCGGCCGGTCCTTCGGCGCGGAATCTCGCCGCCCATTTGCGGGCCGTAGGCGGCGAGACCATGAACATCTTCGCCGCGACCGCGACCGTCCACCGGTCCTCGACAATGAGTTTCGCGAGCCGTAAACGAGCGCGAGGAGTGAGAGCAGCGTTAGCGTGGGACACGAAGGCCTCCTGTGTTGCGTGAGCGGTTTCTAGACAGCTCCACTCTCGCAACCGGAGGCCTTCGTCTCTCAACAGCTCACGCGCGATTCACGCAACAACGTCCCTGGACATCACAGCTAG
>NZ_JAGYWT010000684.1:0-1028 GCF_019279095.1 Microbacterium sp. BF1
TCTCGGGACGCTCGGCCCAACCGGTCGAGATGGTGTCGAGGAAGCCCTGGGGGAAGGGCTGCTTGCGGTTGGTGGTGCCGTTCTCGACAGACGCTTCGACGGTGGGCTCTGCGATCGTGTCGCGCTCTCCAGTGCTCATCCCTCCAGTCTGTCACCTGGCGGGCTGGCGCGGGAATCAGCCGGCGGGCTCCAGCTGCACGACCAGGGCGCGGTGGTCGCTCCCCCCGGCATCATCGAGCACGACGGATCCCGTCGGAGACCAGTTCTGCGATGCCATCACATGATCGATCGGCGCGCCCGCCAGCGCGGGCAGAGAACTCGGCCAGGTGCCGGTGAGCCCGTTGCCGGTGCGGTAAGCGACATCGCGGCAGTAGCCGATGTCGCCGCCTTCCACGCCGAGCGGGGCCATGTGGTCGATCGTCGCGTTGAAGTCGCCGGCCAGGATGAAGTCGCCCTGGGGGCACTGGTCGGCGATCCACTGGAGGTCGCTGCGCCACTGCTGCATCTCCTCCATGCGCGGGGCCACCGCGTGCACGGCGACGATGGTGGGGCCGGAGCCGTCGATCGGCATCAGCACGACGCTGGGCACCGAGCCGGTGTTGCTCGTGCCGTCCTTCGCCGACTCGATCACGGAGTACTCCCCGAGGTCGGGGGCGACCAACACGGTGGTCTGCCATGACTGCGGACCGTCCTGCACATCGGGGCGGAACTGCACGTGGTGCACCCACATCGGATGCCCCTGCTCCCGCAGCATGATCGCGATGCGCTCGCCGACGGCCTCGGTGGTCTCCGGGAGGGCGACGATGTCGGCACCCTGATCGAGGATCCGCTGCGCGATCACCTCGGCGGGTACGGCTTCACCCGCTGTGTTCCAGGTGAGCACCCTGATGCTGCCCTCGGTCTTCTCCGGGAGGTCGGAGCCATCGAACGTCGCCGTGGTCACGATGTCGCTCCGAGCCCGGCGGAGGTCAGCACGCGCTGCAGGGCCGGCAGGCGCAGTCCCGCCGCGGCGAACAGCTGCTCGTCCT
>NZ_JAGYWT010000685.1:0-1024 GCF_019279095.1 Microbacterium sp. BF1
AGTACGACTCCCAACTACCGAATTCGCTCACAGCCATTCGTCTACGAGCGCCGGCAGCACGTCGACGGGACAACCGCCCAACGTCAGCTCACCCGTCTCGGGGTCGTGACGTCGACGCGGCTGTGGTGTGTGTCCCGCTTCTGATGCGCGACCTGGTTCGGTTCATGCCGAGCTACGACACCGAGGCCGAACGGCGCGCATACATCAGCGCCGTCAAAGACATTGCCGTGCAAGTGAACGCCGCGATCATGACCCACGACCCCGAGACGGGTGAGCTGACGTTGGGCGGTTGTCCCGTCGACGTGCTGCCGGCGCTCGTAGACGAATGGCTGTGAGCGAATTCGGTAGTTGGGAGTCGTACTTCTACCCCGACACGATCGACCCGGATACCGGGATCGGGACGCTGCGCAACCTCTATGACGAGCGCGACGCGCGGGTGCTGTCTCGGATGGAGTACACCGACACCACCGTGCGCGCCGTGCAGCTCGGTAACGGCGAGGTCGACGTGCCGCGCACGTTCGACGGGGCTCACCTACGCGCGATCCACGGGCACTTGTTCCAGGACGTCTACGAGTGGGCGGGGGAGTACCGCACCGTGGAAATGTCGAAGGGTCCAGGGCGCGGCTTCGGTGAGGTCAAGACGGGCGAGGTCGACCGGTATCTGTCCGACGCCCGCCAGCTCGTGACGTCGACGGACTGGGCCAAGATCAGCCGCAACGATTTCGTGGCCACGGCCTCAACCGTGTTCGCCTACGTCAACCAGGCGCACCCGTTCCGCGAGGGCAACGGCCGCACGTCGAAGGTGTTTATGGCCCACGTGGCCGAGCAGTCGCCGTACCGGTTCGACTTCGCCCGCGTGAGCCCGGAGCAGTGGAACGGGGGATCGGCCATGAGCCGTCCCGACATGTTCGCCTACGCTCCCGAGCCCGCATCCCTCGTCCCGGTGTTCGCCGCGGTGACCGTCGAGCGCACGGCACCCCAGGCCGGCCCTGACCGGGCCGCTCAGGTGCGTTCAGCGGAGGCG
>NZ_JAGYWT010000686.1:0-1024 GCF_019279095.1 Microbacterium sp. BF1
CCTCGAGCGTCGACGGTGTGACACGCTCGCCCCGCGACGCGGCCAGCTCTCCCGCGGCCTGAGCGAGCTTCCTCGTCAGCAGACGCCGTTCACGGCCGAGTTTCGCCAGTGCCGCGGCATCCAGGTCGTCCTGCGCCTCGCGAAGTTCCCGAGCCAACGCCAAGGCTTCGCCCAGCTGCCCGGCCCGTTCCTGGGCGAACACGTTCACCACCCACGCCGCGATCGAGGGCTTGCGCAGAGCGAGGATTCGCGATGCGAGTGCGGCTTCCTCGGCCTCCTCCGCGCGCGCCTTGCGCGACGATACGAACTCTTCCGGAGGCCCGGAGTACAACCCCGCCGCGATCTCCTCGAACGTCGGCTCGGCCATGCGCCCACCCTACGCCGCGCTCTTGGACGCGGCGGGCATGCCGTCGACTACTCGATGGCGAGGTGATCGGCCCAGTCGGCGCTGACGAGCCTCCGCGCGCCGAATCCGCCGTCGCCGTTGCCCGGATAGAAGAAGAGCTCGCCCGCCGCCGTGCGCACCAGCAGATCGGCTCGCCCCTCGCCGTCGTAGTCGGCCCCTCCCGTCGCCGCGGTGAACTCCAGCCATCCGCTTCCGACGACGACCGGCGGCGAGGCCCCGCCCGAGACCCGCGGGTAGAAGTAGAGGGTGCCGTTGTCGCTCATCGCCATGAGATCCCCCCACCCGTCATTGTTGAAGTCGCCGCCGACGAGGAAGTGGAAGCCGTGCCAGCCGCCGCCGACGGTCTTGGGCGTTCCCCCGAGGCCGCCGGCACCGTTCCCGGGGTAGATGACGAGGACACCGCCCGGCGAGACACCGACCACGTCCTGCTTCCCGTCGCCGGTGTAGTCGGCACCGGAGGTGACGTGCAGCATGTCGTACCAGCCGGCACCGATGCCCACGGGCGCCGCCACCCCTCCGGCACCGTTGCCGGCAGAGAACTCGAGCACACCATCCGTCCTGGCTGCGAGGACGTCCCCTCGTCCATCGCCGTTGAGGTCGGCGCGCGTGAGGTGCCGG
>NZ_JAGYWT010000687.1:0-1023 GCF_019279095.1 Microbacterium sp. BF1
GACACGAAGGCCTCCTGTGTTGCGTGAGCGGTTTCTAGACAGCTCCACTCTCGCAACCGGAGGCCTTCGTCTCTCAACAGCTCACGCGCGATTCACGCAACAACGTCCCTGGACATCACAGCTAGTCGAGGTCGCCACCATGCTTCCCTACATCGTCGCGATGACGATGCTCGCGGATGCCGGAATCGACACCCCGCTGCGCGTGCTCTCGCTCGTCGGCTACTGCGCGCTGATGATCCTGCCCGCTGTCGTGCTGCTCGTCCTCCGCCTGGTCGCCGCCCCTCTGGTGCAAAGGCCGCTCGAACGATTCGCCGCCTGGATGGAGCGCACCGGCGCCGAGAACACCGCATGGATCATCGGCATCATCGGATTCCTCATCGCGCGCTCCGCCGCCACCGAGCTCGGGCTCTTCCAGGCGATCGGATCCTTCCTCGACCGATGACCGCCGCGCCCGCGGAGTGCGACCGCGGCGCACCCCCCGACGAAGTAGGCTCGACGGGTGCGTCTCGTCATCGCCCGCTGCTCGGTCGACTACACCGGTCGGCTCAATGCCCATCTCCCGCTTGCCACGCGTCTGCTCGTGCACAAGGGAGACGGGAGTCTGCTCGTGCACTCCGACGGCGGCAGCTACAAGCCGCTCAACTGGATGAGCCCGCCGTGTTCGCTCTCGAGCGAAGAGCCGGGCGAGGAAGAGGCCAGCGCCGGCGTGGTCGAAGTCTGGCGCGTCACGCACAAGAAGACCGGCGATGCGCTGCGTGTGCAGATCTACGAAATCATCCACGACACCTCGCACGAGTTGGGCATCGATCCCGGGCTCCAGAAAGACGGCGTGGAGGCCGACCTGCAGCGACTTCTCGCCGAGCAGGTCGAGCGCATCTCCGAGGGCGCCACGCTCGTGCGCCGCGAATACCCGACGGCCATCGGCCCCGTCGACCTTCTGGTGCGCGATGCCGACGGCGCCGCGATCGCGGTCGAGATCAAGCGACGCGGCGACATCGACGGCGTGGAGCAGCTGACCCGCTA
>NZ_JAGYWT010000688.1:0-1022 GCF_019279095.1 Microbacterium sp. BF1
ACGTTCGTGGCCCAGCACGGCTACGCCGCGATCGCCGCTCTCGCCGACCACAAGCGCGACCCCGCCACCATGGGCGGCGTTCCGTTGGATCAGGTGCTCGCCGCTCCCAGCCTGAAGTTCGTGATCCGGCACCCCGAGCTCGCCCCGGCCGCCCTGTTCGACACGGTGCGCTCGCTCGGGCTCACCGGCTTCGAGGTCACACTCTCGGGTGCGCCGTTCGTCGAGGTCATGGCCGAAGGCGTCACCAAGGCCACGGGTCTCGCCCGCCTCTGCGAGCACCTCGGCATCGACCGCGCCGACGTCGTGGCCTTCGGTGACGCGCTCAACGACGTCGAGATGCTCCGCTGGGCAGGGCACGGGGTCGCCATGGCCGACGCCGAGCCGCTCGTGCACGATGCGGCCGACGAGACGACCGTATCCAACGACGAGGACGGCGTGGCGCAGGTGATCGAGCGGCTGCTCGGCTGAGGCTCAGCTCTCGACGCGACGACGCCTCACGAGCAGCCCACCCATCACGGTCAGGAAGACCCCGATCGCCACGGGGGCCTCGAGACCGGTACTGGCCAGTGCACGGGGCCCGTGGGCTACTCCTTCACCAAATATATGAACTGATCGTCAGTCGCTTAGTCGATGTTCTGCGGCGCAAGGCTGACTCGTAGATTGGTCGAGCCGTCAGCGACCATCCAGGCATCCGCCCTCCAGTTTGAAGGACACTCGGTTGCAGAAGATTCGAACCTGATGCCTTTGAAACTCAGATCCCACTCTCCGGAATAGTCAACAGCCTCCCGCCATAGCGATTCGCTGTCTCGAGTCTGTTCCGTCGTCTGCTTACTGCATTTGAGAGTCGCCGGCCAGCCCGTCGCGTCATACTCTCCATCGTCGGTCAGCGTAAGGGGGGACTGCTGCACGAATAGGTGACAGGTTGTAGTCACGCCGCCAGTGCGGCGGTCGTGTTCATGATGGTCTCGAACTCGATGGGCGTCAAACGGCCCAGGCGGAGTTGGCGCCTCCGGCGGTGGTAG
>NZ_JAGYWT010000689.1:0-1017 GCF_019279095.1 Microbacterium sp. BF1
GTGCTCGCCCGCGCCGGGCGGTCGCCTCTGCTCGCCGGACGCTCATGCGCTCTCGTGGCGACGGATGACGGCCGCGTCGAGCTCCGCCGCGAATGGCCGGGTGGACGCGTGAAGGACTTCGCCGGACGAACCGCCCGCAGACTCCGCGCTCTCCTGCGGAAGCACTGAGGCCCCTCCGAGGTCTCCATCCGAGGGGGTCTCGACGGTCGCTCGGAGTGATCCGACTTGCCAGATCGAACGAATATCGATAGATTTCCCATGTTCTTCGATGAAAGGTCACTCCATGGGAAAACTGACGATCCTCGTGCTGCGCATCGTGATCGCTGTGGCGATGCTCGGCTCCGTGGCGGTGCAGGCCCTGATCGTCCCTCTGCTGTGGCTCGACCTCGGCGAGAACGAGCTTTGGGGCCGGATCTTCCTGGTCTCCCTCGTCGTCCTGGGTGTCGGCACACTCCAGGTCTTCGGCGTGTGCGTGTGGATGCTGCTGACCAGGGTGCGCGCCGGCTCGATCTTCTCGGAGTCCTCCTTCCGGTACGTCGACGTGATCATCGGAGCGATCCTGACGGCTGCGCTGCTCACGTGGATCCTGGCGGCCCTGCTCGCACAGGGATCGATCGCTCCCGGTGTCGTGGCGCTGATCGGGGGCGCAGGAGTGGTGCTCGCCGGAATGGCGCTGCTGGTCGTGGTGATGAAGGCGCTGCTGCGGCAGGCGATCGACCGCGAGGCAGAGGCGCGCTCGTGGCGCTCAGAGCTCGACAACGAGGTGATCTGATGCCCGTCGTGGTCGATATCGATGTGATGATGGCGCGGCGGAAGATGAGCGTCGGCGAACTCGCCGACAGGATCGGCATCACCCCGACCAACCTCGCCGTCTTGAAGAATGGTCGCGCGAAGGCCGTGCGGTTCACGACGCTCGACGCGCTGTGCGCCGTGCTCGAATGCCAGCCGGGCGACCTGTTGCGCTGGGAGCCCGATGTGCCCGCGGGCCGCGCAGACTGACATCACAGCGACGGCGCT
>NZ_JAGYWT010000069.1:0-8187 GCF_019279095.1 Microbacterium sp. BF1
GGGGTGGGCAAGACGACGATCACCGCGCTGCTGGGCATGGCTCTCGCCGACGCCCGCGAGGATCGTGTGATCGCGGTCGACGCCAACCCCGACCGCGGAACGCTCGCGGAGCGCATCGTGCGCCCGCACCACAGCAAGTCCGTGCGCGATCTCGTCCGGATCCACGACGACGTCAAGGGATACCACGACATCTCCGCGATCGTGGCCCGGGATGCGACCCGCCTCGACGTCCTCGCCTCCGATGCCGACCCTCGCATCGCCGAGGCCTTCAGCGACAGCGACTACCGGGATGTTGCCGGCGTCGCCGCACACTACTACTCGCTCGTCCTCACCGACACGGGCACGGGCATCGTGCACTCGGTGATGTCGGCGACTCTCGATCTCGCCGATCAGATCGTCATCGTCTCCGGTCTCAGCGTCGACGAGGCCCGGCTCGCCTCCGAGACGCTCACGTGGTTGGAGACCAACGGGTATGAGGAGCAGGCGCGCGAGGCGATCGTCGTCCTCAACCAGTCGACGCCGGGGACGCCGCTCGTGCGCCTGAACGAGTTGCAGGCGCACTTCGCCACTCGGGCGCGGAGCGTCGTCCGCGTGCCCTACGACCCGCAGATCGCCGGGGGAGGGACCATCGTGTTCGCGAATCTCCTGCCGGAGACGCGGATCGCAGCCCGTGAACTCGCCGCGCTGCTCGTCGAGGGCCTGCGGGCCAAGGCCGCCTGATGGCCGTCCGCGAGATCCGCATCTTCGGAGACCCCGTCCTGCGGGCGGTCTGTGCGCCGGTCGAGGAGATCGATGACGGAGTGCGTGCGCTGGTGGCAGACCTGGTAGACACCGTGGAGCTGCCCGGTCGCGCCGGAGTCGCTGCGCCCCAGATCGGTGTCGCTCTGCGCGCCTTCAGCTACAACATCGACGGCGACATCGGCTACGTGATCAACCCAGTCCTGACCGAGGTGCGCGGAGAGCCCGAGCCGACGGGGGAGGGCTGCCTCTCGGTCCCCGGACTCTGGCACGACGCGCAGCGTCATCCCTGGGCTCGTGTCGAGGGGATCGACCTCGATGGCAACCCCGTCGTCCTCGAGGGCGACGGCCTGCTCGCACAGGCGCTGCAGCACGAGACCGATCACCTCGACGGCAAGCTCTTCCTGACCCGTCTCGATCCGCAGACGCGCAAGGTCGCCATGCGTGAGGTGCGCGAAAGCGCCTGGTTCTGATCCTCAGAGCATGAAGAAGGGCCCCGCAGCTTGCGGGGCCCTTCTTCGATCTCGGCGCGTCAGCCGCCGATCGGGACGTTCGTCGTCGCGACGGGCTCGTCGTAGATCGCGGCGATCTCGTCGGCGAAGTCGTTCATGATGATGTTCCGCTTGATCGAGAGCTTCGGGGTCAGATGTCCGGAGGCCTCTGTCCATTCGGAGTCGAGGATCGTGAACTTGCGGATCGACTCCGCACGCGAGACGCGAGCATTCGCGGCATCGACAGCACGCTGCACTTCGGCGCGCACACCCTCGTTCTTGGAGGCGTCGACGAGCGACATCTTCGCGTCGAGGCCATTGTTCGCCAGCCACGTCGGGAGCATCTCGGGGTCGAGCGTCACGAGCGCCGAGATGAACGGACGCTGATCGCCGACGACGACCACCTGGCCGATGATCGGGTTCGCGCGGATCGGGTCCTCGAGCGCCGCGGGGGCGACGTTCTTGCCGCCGGCCGTGACGATGATCTCCTTCTTGCGCCCCGTGATCGTCAGGAAGCCCTCGGAGTCGAAGCTGCCGATGTCGCCGGTGTGGAACCAGCCGCCTTCGCTGAAGGCCTCAGCTGTCGCCTCGGGGTTGTTCCAGTACTCCTTGAACACGTTGATGCCGCGGACCTCGATCTCGCCATCGTCTGCGAGACGCACGCCGACGCCGGGGAGCGCGGGACCGACGGTGCCGATCTTCGACTTGTCGGCCAGGTTCACGGTGGCGGGAGCGGTGGTCTCGGTCAGGCCGTAGCCCTCAAGGATCACCACGCCGAGGCTGTGGAAGAAGTGCCCGAGCCGCGAGCCGAGGGGAGCGGAGCCCGAGACGGCGTAGACGACGTTGCCGCCCATGGCCTCGCGGAGCTTGCTGTAGACGAGCTTGTTGAACAGGGCGAACTTGAGCTTCATCCCGAAGGGGATCGGCTTGCCCGCCTCGAGCAGCTTGGAATGCTCGATGGCGACATCGGCCGCGGCGCGGAAGATCTTGCCCTTGCCGCCGGCCTCGGCCTTCTGCTCCGCGGAGTTGTAGACCTTCTCGAACACGCGGGGGACCGCGAGGAGGAAGGTGGGCTTGAACGATCCGAGTGCCGGCAGGAGCTGGCGGGTGTCGGGCTGGTGGCCCGTGCGCACTCCCGCGTGGACGTCGAGGATCGAGATGAACCGGGCGAACACGTGCGCGGTCGTGATGAAGAGGAGAGTGGATGCTCCGGGTGTCTGGACGACCTCATCAAGGGCCTTGGCCGAGTTGCGGGACAACTCGACGAAGTTGCTGTGCGTGAGCACGCATCCCTTCGGGCGCCCGGTGGAGCCCGACGTGTAGATGAGGGTCGCGATGTCGGATCCGACCGCCAGACTGCGCCGGCGCTCGATCTCGGCGTCGGTCACCGAGGCGCCCTGTGCGGTCAGGGTGTCGATGGCTCCGAGGTGCAGCTGCCACACCTCACGGATCAGGGGAAGGTCGCCGCGGACCTCGTCGACACGGGCGAAATGCTCCGGCGACTCCACCATGAGCGCGATCGCTCCGGAATCCTCGAGGATCCACTGGATCTGCGAGGGCGAACTGGTCTCGTAGATCGGCACCATCACGGCACCTGCGTAGAAGAGCGCGAAGTCGACGAGCGTCCATTCGTACGTGGTGCGTGCGAGGAAGCCGACCTTCTCGCCCGGCCGGATGCCCGCAGCGGCGAAGCCCTTCGCGAGCGCGATCACGGCCGTCTGGAAGTCCGCGGCGGAGATGTCGCGCCAGCCGTCTCCCTCGGGGACCGAGAACAACGCACGATCAGGGGTGGCTTCGACACGCTTCACCAGAAGGTCGGCGACGTTCGCGTCGGGATCGGCGGGGACGATCGCAGGGACTTCAAACTGGACCACGGCAGCTCCTTCGGTACCGGTCGGGCACGGACTTGGCTACGAGTCTAGGGCATGGAACCGAGTCGCGCCTTGGGTGAAACTGGGTCGCTCGCGGGCTCGACGCCGGAAGAGGCTTCCGACAGACGCCGGGCGCGGCGCTAGACTTCACCACGATGTTCTACTGGCTGATGAAGTACGTGGTGATCGGCCCCGTGGTCAAGGCGGTATTCCGCCCCTGGATCGTGGGGCGGAACAACGTGCCCGCGAACGGCGCGGCGATCCTCGCGAGCAATCACCTCTCCTTCGCCGATTCGATCTTCCTTCCCCTGGTGATCGACCGGTCGATGTCCTTCCTCGCGAAGAGCGACTACTTCACCGGCCGCGGCATCAAAGGCTGGGCGACGAAGTTCTTCATGAAGGCCACAGGGCAGATCCCCATCGACAGATCGGGTGGCAAGGCCTCCGAGGCCTCGCTGAACACGGGGCTCCAGGTTCTCGGCGGAGGCGACCTGCTCGGGATCTACCCCGAGGGCACGCGCAGCCCGGACGGCAAGCTCTACCGAGGGCGCACCGGCATCGCCAGGATGGCGCTCGAGGCGAAGGTCCCTGTCGTGCCGGTGATCATGGTCGACACCGACACGGCGATGCCCATCGGTCGGCGGCTGCCGCGCATCGTGCGCGTCGGCATCGTGATCGGGGAGCCTCTCGACTTCTCCCGTTACGCGGGGATGGAGAACGATCGCTACATCCTGCGATCGGTCACCGATGAGATCATGGTGGCCCTGCAGAGGCTCGGTGAGCAGAAGTACGAAGACGTCTACGCCTCGACGGTCAAGGAGCGGCTCCCGAGTCGCGTCACATAGGCCTCGCGCGGATCTGGGCGGCACCAGCGACCACTAGGCTGGAACGCATGCTCCCGCACCACATCGAAGCCCTTGATGCATGGCGCTCGCTTCCCATCAAGCAGCAGCCGCAGTGGCCCGACGCGGACCGCGTCGCCGACGTCTCCCAGCAGATCGCGACCCTTCCGCCTCTGGTCTTCGCCGGCGAGGTCGACAACCTTCGCGACCGGCTCGCGCGCGCCGCATCCGGTCAGGCATTCCTGCTCCAGGGTGGCGACTGTGCCGAGACCTTCGCAGGGGCGACCGCCGAACAGATCCGCAACCGCATCAAGACGGTGCTGCAGATGGCCGTCGTGCTGACCTACGGCGCCTCGATGCCCATCGTCAAGATGGGCCGCATGGCGGGACAGTTCGCGAAGCCGCGTTCGAGCGACTCCGAGACCCGTGGCGATGTCACGCTGCCGGCTTACCGCGGCGACATCGTGAACGGCTACGACTTCACCGAGGGGTCCCGCGCGGCCGACCCCGGTCGCCTGCTCCAGGGCTACCACACGGCGGCGTCCACGCTGAACCTGATCCGCGCGTTCACGCAGGGTGGTTTCGCCGACCTCCGCGAGGTGCACTCGTGGAACAAGGGCTTCGCGCAGAACCCGGCCAATCAGCGCTACGAGCGCATGGCCGCCGAGATCGACCGCGCGATCAAGTTCATGGAGGCCGCGGGCGCGGACTTCGACGAGCTGAAGCGCGTCGAGTTCTTCACCGGGCACGAGGGCCTGCTCATGGACTACGAGCGCCCGATGACGCGTATCGACTCGCGTACGGACACCCCGTACAACACGTCTGCGCACTTCCTCTGGATCGGAGAGCGCACGCGCGAGCTCGACGGCGCGCACGTCGACTACTTCTCCAAGATCCGCAATCCCATCGGCGTGAAGCTCGGACCGACCACGTCGCCGGACACCGCCCTCGCTCTGATCGACAAGCTGGATCCCGAGCGCGAGCCCGGCCGACTGACGTTCATCACCCGCATGGGAGCGGGCAAGATCCGCGATGCTCTTCCGCCCCTGCTCGAAGCAGTTCGCGACTCCGGCGCGCAGCCCCTGTGGGTCACCGACCCGATGCACGGCAACGGCATCACCACGCCGACCGGCTACAAGACTCGTCGCTTCGACGACGTGGTCGACGAGGTGCGAGGCTTCTTCGAAGCGCACCGTGCCGTGGGTACGTTCCCCGGCGGCATCCACGTCGAGCTCACCGGTGACGACGTCACCGAGTGCCTCGGTGGGTCGGAGCGGATCGACGAAGCGGCCCTGGCCACGCGCTACGAGAGCCTGTGCGACCCGCGACTGAACCACATGCAGTCTCTGGAGCTCGCCTTCCTCGTCGCTGAGGAGCTCGAGAAGCGCTGACGCTCCCGTCGCGAAGACGAAAGAAGCCGCCCTCCCGGAATCATCGGGGAGGGCGGCTTCCTTCGTCGGTGGGTTCGTGCTCTTGCAGCAACCGACGCGGGAGCGCTCAGCCGCTCAGTTGGATCGAGAGGTTCACGGTGCCGCCGCGGGGGAGGGACTTGTCCGTACCAGGATCCTGGCTGGTGACTCTCGCCATCTCGGCGAAGCCCGGCAGATCGCCCCAGGCGGCGTAGGTCGATTTGAACCCCTTGTCGGCGAGGATCTTCTTGGCCTCGTTCAGGGTCTTCCCCGAGACGTCGGGCACGGGGAACAGCTCCGGTCCCTTCGAGACGATGAGCTGCACGTTGTCGCCGGGCCGCCAGTTGCCTTCTTCCGCACGGTCGGCCACACCGATGACGACATCCTTGGCGACGCTGTCGCTGAACGTGTATTGCGGCTCGGCGGTGACGGTGAGGCCCTTGTCCGAGAGGGTGGAGGTCGCCTCGCCGATCGACATGCCCGCGACATCGGGGAACTCGCCGGACGAGACGTACAGCTCCACCGTGTCGTCTTCGAAGACCTCGCAGCCGTCGCCGCAGATGTATGCTTCTCCGCCGGCTCTCGGGGTGACATAGGCGTTGATGACGATGCCGGCGTCGGCGTCGGAGAACAGCATCAGCGACGTGTCCGTGACGTTGACGTTGAGGCCGTCGAGGTAGTCGCGGGCGTCTTGCTCGGCGCGTCCGTTCAGGGGGTCGAGAGTGTGCGCGGCGGGTCCTGCAGAGACGATCACCGTGACCGAGGCGCCCTTGTCGAGTCGCGAACCCTCGGCAGGGTCGGTCTCGATCACGGTCCCGGCGGGGATGTCGATGGAGAACTCGTCCTTCTGCGCGGGGACGAAGCCGGCCTCGGTCAGCGTGGAGGCGGCCGCGTCGTAGGTGCCTCCTGCAACGGCAGGCACCGCGATCAGCGAGCCGGGGCCGGAACCGAACCACCAGCCCACACCACCGGCGAGCACCGCCAGCAGGAGCACGAGAGTGAGGAGGAACGCTCCGCGCGCGCGGCGCTTGGACGCGCGTCGCCGCAGGAGGGTCGCATTGTCGAGCGCGGCGGGGACGGGAGCCGTGGGGTCGGCGATCACCATGGTTCCCGGCATCACCTTGGTGAGGTCGCCGGAGTCGCTGTGGCTGTGCTGCGCAGCCGTGGCTCTGGCCGCCGTCGGGGTGACGCCGAGGTCGCGTTCGATCTCCCGCAGGCGCTCGAGCATCTGCTGAGCGTCGTCCGGTCGGTCGTCCGGGGACTTCTCCGTGGCCCAGAGCACGAGCTCGTCGAGCTGCTCCGGCACGGCGGGATTGCGAACGCTCGGGCGCGGGACAGACTCCGTGGCGTGCTGGAAGGCGATCTGCATCGGCTGCTCGCCCTTGTAGGGCTGCTCGCCGACCAGCATCTCGTACAGCATGATGCCGAGCGCGTAGATGTCGCTGCGGGCGTCGGCGGTGCCTCGGGTGACGAGTTCGGGGGCGAGGTAGGCGATCGTCCCCAGCAGCTGCTGTCCGGTCGCGGTGTTCGCGGTCGTCGCTCGTGCGAGTCCGAAATCGCCGATCTTGATGCGGCCGTCCTCCGCGAGGAGGACGTTCTCCGGCTTCACGTCGCGATGCACGATTCCGGCGCGGTGTGCGGCCGAGAGACCGGCCAGGATCGCGTCCATGATCGTGATGGTCTGCGGGAGCGTGAGGCGCTTCTGCTCGCGGAGGAGCTCGCGCAGCGTGATTCCGGGCAGGTACTCCATGACGAGGTACGCCAGCTCGCCGTCCTGCCCCTGGTCGAACACGTTGACGACGTGCGGATCCGCCAGGCGGGCCGCGGCCCTCGCCTCCTGGATGAAGCGGCTCTGGAAGGCCGAGTCGTCGCTGAGGTGCGCGTGCATCACCTTGAGGGCGATGCGCCGTTCGAGACGGAGGTCGGTCGCGACATAGACCGTCGCCATGCCTCCGCGGGCGATGCGGGCGCGCACACGATAGCGGCCGTCGACAAGCCGCCCGATGAGGGGGTCGGCTTGCTGATTGGTCGTCACGTCAGAATTCTATGGAGAACTGCCTGAAAGACAGGGGAGCGCCTCACCCCTCGGGCCTGCGGGTTTTCCCGGATGTCGTCAGCTGTAGAGAGCGAGCCAGGCATATGCTTGGGCCTCCCACTGGCCGTACCTGTCCGGATACGCCGAGATCTGCACCGCCTGCGCCGCCGCTGTGAACGGCATGCTGTCCCAGCCGGGGATGTCCAGGAGCCCGCGGGTCGCCTGTCCGTTCGGGTCGCTCTGACCGCCGTAGAACACGCGTGTGCTCCGGTCCGCGTCCATGATCTGCGCCGGGGTTCCCCACCCTGTGCTCGGACGCTGCTGGAAGATGCCGAGCGAATCGCGGTCGCCCCAGTCGAGGTTGCGCAGCCCCGACTCGACCATCCCGGTCGCGAGGGCGATGGCGATGGCCCGGTCGTTGACGCCGATCTCGCGACCGATGCGGATGATGAGCGCCGCGTTCGCCCCTTGCTCCGCGGAGAGCGTCGTCGCCTGCTGTCCGCCCGTGGAGGCGGGAGCAGTCGTCGCGGGGGCGGGGGTCGGCGCCCCCTGCAGGGACAGGGTCTGGCCGGGATAGATGATCGACGAGGGGCCAAGCCCGTTGGCGGCATACAGCGTCTGGGTCGTCGTGCCGTATCTCTGCGCGATGCCGAACAGGGTGTCTCCTGCGGCGACGGTGTGCGGCCGAGAGACCGGCCAGGATCGCGTCCATGATCGTGATGGTCTGCGGGAGCGTGAGGCGCTTCTGCTCGCGGAGGAGCTCGCGCAGCGTGATTCCGGGCAGGTACTCCATGACGAGGT
>NZ_JAGYWT010000690.1:0-1006 GCF_019279095.1 Microbacterium sp. BF1
CCGAGCTGCGGGGCCGCGGAGAAGTGCCGTGCGCTGCCGGTGTCGGTGACCACGTTGAGACCCAGACGATGGCCGCTGAGGTGCTGCAGCGTCGCGAACTGCCGGGCGGCCGTGTAGGGGAGGTACGCCGCGGGATTCACCGTCGGCACCACGCCCAGGTGCCTGGTCGCCTGGAACAGATAAGGAGCCAGCAGGAGCGGGTCGTGCTTCGGCCCGCCGAACGCGTGCCGGACGCGCAGATCGATCGTCGAAGGCGATCCCAGGGAGGGCGCATCCTCGATGATGACCAGATCGAAGCCGGCCTGCTCCAGGGTGCGCGCGGCGTCCTGATAGATCTCGGGGCGCGTCCAGTCGTAGTCCCATTCGAGGGACGGATAGCCCCAGCCCTGCGGTCCGAAGCCGCGGGCGAGGAACCAGCCGAAGTGCTGAGGGCGGCTCATGCCACCGTCTCCCGTACGTTCTGGAGCACATGGGACAGATCCGCGATCAGATCGTCGACGTCCTCGATGCCGATCGACAGCCGCAGGGTGCCCGGCCGCACGCCGAGAGCCTCGCGCTCCACCTCGGTGCGCTGGGCATGACTGGTGGTCCCGGGGTGCAGCACCAGAGAGCGCACATCTCCGATGTGGGTCATGTGGGTGAAGACCCGTACATGCTCGACGAATCGGCGTGCCGCAGGGAGCCCGCCCCGCAGAGTGAAGGTGAAGATCGATCCGGACCCGCCCTCGAGGTAGCGTTTGCCGACCTCGTGGTCGGGGTGCGAGGGGAGCCCGACGTAGTCGACGCTCTCGACCTCCTCGTGCCGTTCCAGCCACTGGGCGATCTGCAGGGCGTTGCGAGACTGTCGCTCGACCCGCAGGCCGAGCGTCTCGACGCCCTGTCCGATCAGGAAGGCGTTGAGAGGGGACGGCGATGCGCCGAATCGCGGGGCGACGGATTCGCGGGCGTAGGCGATGCGGGCGCGGCCCCCGTGGCGGGCGAAGACGCTGGGTGCGTCCCCCCGGCC
>NZ_JAGYWT010000691.1:0-1004 GCF_019279095.1 Microbacterium sp. BF1
CCGGTGCGAACCGCGGCGACAACCTGACCGGCGACTCGCCCTACCAGGACAGCCCGGCCCCCGCCGGTGCGGCGTTCGGGCTCGCCCGGAAGGAGGCGTGAGATGACCACGCGTCGCATCGCGGTCATCTCGGCCGGCCTATCGAACCCGTCCTCCACGCGGATGCTCGCTGATCGACTCGCGGCGGAGACCGTGAAGGCGCTCGCCGGGCACGACGTCGACGCGAGCGTTGACGTGATCGAGTTGCGCGACTACGCGCACGACATCACGAACAACATGCTCACGGGGTTCGCGCCCCCGGCGCTGGAGACGGCGATCAACACGGTGGTCTCCGCCGACGCTCTGATCGCGGTGACGCCGATCTTCTCGACGAGCTACTCGGGTCTGTTCAAGTCGTTCATCGATGTGCTCGACCCCGATGCTCTCACCGGCACACCCGTGCTGATCGGTGCGAACGCCGGCACCGCGCGGCACTCGTTGGCGATCGACTACGCGATCCGACCGCTCTTCGCCTATCTTCACGCGGAGGCCGTGTCGACCGGCGTGTTCGCGGCGTCGAGCGACTGGGGTGGCGCCGGTGACGACGTCGCCCCGCTGGCGAAGCGCGTTGAGAAGGGTGCCAGAGAGCTCGCGGAGGCGATCGTGCGTCGTGAGGCTTCGGCTGTCGTCGATCCGTACGATCCCGCGACGTACCTGGGCGAGGGACGCTCTTTCGGTCATCTGCTGGGCGGTCTCGCAGGCGAGTGAGTCGCGCATGACGCCATCGACGATGTCCGAGGGATGTCGTACGGTGGCGTCATGCCCACGCCCCCCGCGATCATCGCGCTCCAGGAACGATTCACCGGCACCCTCCTCCTTCCCGATGACGCCGGCTACGAAGAGGCTCGACGGCCGTGGAACCTCGTTGTCGAGCAGCGTCCGGAGGCGGTCGCGACGCCCGCCGACGTCGAAGACCTCCGCGCACTGCTGATCGCCGCCCGGGAGTCGGGCGTGCGGATCGCGAT
>NZ_JAGYWT010000692.1:0-1000 GCF_019279095.1 Microbacterium sp. BF1
CCAGATTGAGACGCGCGTTGGTGGCGTTGATGCGCCGGATGAGGTCGCGAAGCTGCGTGAGCGCGGCATCCGCCTCCACGATCAGGGCGGCGGCATCCTCCGCCGGCTCCTCACCTTCCTGGTAGCGGGCGTTCGCGACGATGCGCGCCCGCAGCTGCTCGATGCGGCGCTGCAGGTCGGCGCGTGCGGTGAGGGCTTCGGCGAGTTTCATGACGTCATCCTCGCACGGAGCGACCGTAACAGTTCGTCATACGACCGGAGAGTCAGCGGGTGCGCAGGAGACCGGCACGCTCCGGGTGGGCGGAGAACCAGTCGGCGACGTACCAGCAGACGGCGTCGACCTTGCGATCACCTCGCTCCTCGATGTCAGCCACAGCTCCCTCGACGGCCTTCCCCGCATAGCCGTTGCCGCGGAAAGTCGGGACGGTGAACGCCCTGGTGAGCGCGATCGTCCGGCCATCGTCACGGTAGTCGAGCACGCTCACGAGCTTGCCGTCGCGCATGAGCGTGTACCGCGAGGCGTCCTTCTCGTCGGTCAGGATGAAGCCGTCGACAGTGTGCGAGATCGTCATTCGAACCACGTTACGCCCGCTCCGAGCGCCCGGGCGTTTTGACATGGGGCGTCACGATCAGACATAATCCCCCCATGACCACCAACGCAAGCCCTTTGTCCGCCCAGGAGGCGAACAGGACTGCCGGGATGATGATGCCCGGTCGCGTCGGTATGTGTTGCCGAATGTGTCGCTGAACGAACAGCAACCCCGCCTGACCTGAACTCCTCGCCATCTGCGAGGTCAGTGTCTCCGAGCATCCACCCTCGCTCGCTTCCCGGCTCCGCCGGTCATTCATGCAACGCATCAGAGCCCCGTTCGATTCGGGCTCACGTCCTGAGGACTTCATCATCATGTCGAACACCGCACTTCTCGAGCGTCCCGCCACCACCGCCGCGACCCGCACCCAGCCGGAGCCCGCCGCGCTGCTCCCGCTGCGGGGAGCAGCG
>NZ_JAGYWT010000693.1:0-994 GCF_019279095.1 Microbacterium sp. BF1
CCACCCCGTCACGAGCTCACCGCCGGCACCGTGTGGATACGGCACGGATGCACCCGACGCTGTGTGTCGGCGCAGTGCGACTCGACCTGAGCGGTGAAGCTCGACGCCGACATGCCGCGGGCCGCATCCGCGACGCGCAGCAGGAAGGCCGAGCGCGACTCGTCGTCCAACGTGTGCTGATGGGCGATGCGGTAGTCGCTCTTGGCAAGGGTCTTGGAGACGATCACGAGCCGTGCTCCCGCCAGCGACGACGGCGGCGCCCCCTCGACCAGCCCCTGCTGCACGGCGACCTGATAGGCGGCCAACTGCGCATGCGCGAGCACGCCCGAGTCGGATTCGGGATCGTTCTTGCCCGTCTTCAGATCCACCACGACCGTGGGCCCGTCCGGACCTCCCGACATCCGCTCCCAGCCGCGACCTCGCGCCGCGGGGTGCTCGCCCGCTCCGGGCGGGTAGGCCTCCACCCGGTCGATGTAGCCGTGGATGATCGCCTGATTCGCCCGGTCCTCCCCCACCTCGTGGACGGTGGGAACGGCGTCGTCGGCCGACTCCGCCACGTCGACCGCGAAGCGGAACTCGACCTCGCTGCCGATGACCCGCCCACCCTCGCGGCGCACATCACCCAGGTAGGTGTGCAGCCGATCCACGAGCAGGTCGGCGCGACGGCGCTCCTTGCGCCCGATCCACTCGGTCTCGAAATCGAGCTCCGGCCAGTGCTCGGCCACGATCGCGCGCATCTTCTCGAGATCTCCCTCGGGAACCCGCTCCATCGCCTCGTGCACGATCGTCCCGATGCCGGCCGTGGGCGGCATCACCGTGTCCCCGCCGAGAGCCGAGACCACCCAGTTGAGACCGCATTCCTCATACGACTCCATCTTCGAGGGTGAGACCCGCGCCCCCGTGACGGCGAGATCGCGCAGCGGCGCCGCGGTCGAGGGAGGGGTCATCCCGTACCAGTCCGCCGGATCAGCCCCCGGCACGCCCTCACGCGCGA
>NZ_JAGYWT010000694.1:0-991 GCF_019279095.1 Microbacterium sp. BF1
CACGCTCGTCGTTGATCGTGACCTGGTTGGCGATCACGTCGAACCGACCGGCGTCGAGACCCGCGAAGATCGCGTCCCACTGGGTCTCTTCGAACTTCACCTCGAGGCCGAGCTTGTCGGCGACGGCCACGAGGATCGTGAGCGCGACCACGATGCGCCAGTACAGCTCGCCGTACTCGAAGGTGTTCGGGAAGGCGAGGAAGAACACGAGCATGCCGACCAGGCCGACGAGGAACGTGACGGTGACGATGTAGATGATGCGCGTGAACGTCGTGACATGTCTCTGCGCGGCCGGAGTGAACAGGCGCACATGCAGCAGGGCAAGCTGGAGGATTCCGATGACGAGGAGCAGCTGGAAGAACCGCTCCGCGCCGAAGTAGAAGCCGTCCTCCGGCAACCAGATCTTCACGGCGCCGACGAGGAGAGCGACGATCCAGCTCACCATGCTCGCCAGCTGCAGCCAGTCGGGGCGATTCGGCGCCAGCCCTGCTTCGAGGATCGCGATCCCCGCGAAAGCCGCCAGCAGGAGGATCGTGAGGAAGGCCCGACCGATCAGACCGTCCTGATCACCGATGAGCACCCAGACCACGCACACGAGGGCCGCAGCGATCAGAGCCCCGATGGCGATCCACAGAGAGCCCCTGATGAGCAGCGACATGTTCTTCTTCTCACCCTGCGTCTGATGCGTGGTGATGTCCGGATGGGACATGGCGATCCTCTCGTCGAGCGGCGATGCCTTCATCCTGCCACGCGCGTCGACGGTTGCCACGGCTCCCGCCCCATCCCTGGGAAGCTCATGTGCGACTCGTCGTGCGAGTGGAAGCTCTCAGGCCCCGCGCTGTGCCTTGAGCAGATCACGGATCTCGACGAGTCGCACGGTTCCTCTTCGGAGGGGCCGTGCGTTTCTCGTCCGCGGGCGCAGACGGAGACTCACGCTCAGTAGTGCGGCGGCACGTCCCGCATCAGCTGATCGTCGTTCGGCCCTCTGGCG
>NZ_JAGYWT010000695.1:0-986 GCF_019279095.1 Microbacterium sp. BF1
CGTCGCCTTCATCGGCGTCACGATGTCGACGCCTCTCATCCGGAACATTCTGGTCCCCGCACGCAGAGACCGCCCGGTCTTCGTGGTGACGCTGATCGCCGCGGTCGGCGGAGTTGCATCGATGATCGCGCTGGGTGCCGCCTTCGGGATCGTCGGTGTGGCAGCCGGCTTCGCCATCAGCGAGATCGCGACGCTCCTCGCCTGCGTGGTGCTGGCGTTTCAAGTAGGGCTCCATCACCGAGACGTGGAGCCGCCCAGGCGAGCATCGCCCACCTCGAAGGAGACTGATGAGATCTGAGAGACCCTCCACCCCCGGAGTCCACATCGTCCTCCTCGCCGTCGCAAAGGTCCCGATCGGCGGATACAAGGTCGCCTACGAGTACGCCAACGCACTCGTGGACCTCGGTGTCCCCGTCACGGTCTGGCATTCGGAATCCCTGCAGGCGTTCACCGGAGGACGTCGGCGCCTCTGGCCGGCCATGAGAAGCGTGCTGGCGTGGTGGCTGCGCGGCCAGCGCAGGGACTGGCGGCGTCACGGCGTGACCTGGTTCGCGCTCGACGAACGCGTGCAGTTGCGCGCGACGGGATGGTTTCCCCGCATCCGCCTCGCCGATGGGGACGCACTGCTCGCGACCGCTGTCCAGACGATGCCCTTCGTCGCCGACGTGGCGGCACGGCATGGCCGCCGCTCGGCGGCGCTGATCCAGCACTACGAAACCTGGGCGGACACCCCGGAGCAGATCACCGCAGCCTGGGCCGCTGTGGACGAGCGCGTCGTGATCGCACCGTGGTTGGCGGAGAAGTGCGACGAAGCGGGGTTGAGTTCACATCTGTTGCCGAATGCACTGGTCGCGGACGAGTACCCCCTCGGTCGACCGATCGGCGAACGCCCGTCCCGGGTGCTCTCCCTGCTCTCACCGCACGGGTACAAGCGCCCTGATGTCGTGATCGGCGCGCTGACCGAGGTGCTGCGGCAGCGACCAGAC
>NZ_JAGYWT010000696.1:0-980 GCF_019279095.1 Microbacterium sp. BF1
GTCAGCCAGGTTGCCGGGGGCGTTATGAGTGCCATGGAGCGTACCCGATCTGGAAACTGCGTTGCCGTGGCGAGTGCGAGCCGAGTTCCCGCCGAGTGGGCAACGAGGTCTATCGATTCGAGACCGAGCGCGTCGGCGAGCGTTATAACGTCCGCCGCGTCAGCCCACCACCCGCGGGAGAGCCCTCCGCTGCGTGGTGTGCCCCGTGGGTGCAGCACAACAAGGGAGCGATCGTTCCCGAGGCCGGCGAAGTCGCCTAGGTACTCAGGGCCGCGGCAGGGTCCGCCCGGCAGAACGATCGCCGGTTCGCCGGTTGCGTTGCCGATCGTCGAAGCGAAAAAGGGCAGTCTTAGATCGGCAACTCGCACAACATGAGTTTCCCACTCGTCTTGTAGGTTCCCGCAAACGCTCGAAACTGATCGTTTACGGCGCGGTCGCCGACGTCGACGACCAGGTGCGCGACACGCCGAGAATCGATCCGCCGAAACCCCCTGCCGAAACCTAAACGCGCCGAAACATCGGCAGTACCGTTTTCGACATGGCACACGAAGTCGGATACGCCCGCGTCTCGAAGCGAGAGCAGAACCCCGAGGCGCAGAAGGCGGAGCTGCTCGCCGCCGGCTGCGAACGCGTGTTCGTCGACCACGGCGAATCCAGCCGTGTCACCGACCGTCCGCAGTGGCTCGCATGCCTCGACTACCTCCGACCGGGGGACACCCTCAAGGTCCGCCGCCTCGACCGGCTAACCGGCAGTGAGCGCATGCTGATCGAAACGCTGCAGGACCTCGAATCACGCCAGGTCAATATCGTCAGCCTCACCGAACCCATGATTGACACGACAACCCCGATGGGCCGAGCGCTCTACGGCATCGTCGCCGTGTTCGCGCAGCTCCGCGTCGACACCATCCGGGACAACACGCAGCGCGGCCTCGACTACGCACGCAGCCAGGGCCGCGTCGGCGGCCGCCCGAGCGTGATGA
>NZ_JAGYWT010000697.1:0-980 GCF_019279095.1 Microbacterium sp. BF1
GTCCGCGCAGGATCGCTCGGTGGCCGGCATCCGAGTGCACCTTCAGCTCGGCGGCGTCCTCGGGGTCGGAGATCCGATAGGCCCTCGAACGCGAACGCAGCACGTCGATCAGGCTGGTCAGCGCCTCGTTCCCCGCAACGCCGGAGATCGCCATGTGGAACTCGTGGTCGAGCCGCGACTGCGCCTCGAAGTCGGTGGTCGCCTCGATCTCGTCGAGCACACGGTCCAGCGACGCCACCGTGTCCTCGTCGATGCGGGCTGCGGCGAGCGCGGCGGCATGCGGTTCGAGCACGCGGCGCAGCTCGGTCAGCTCCAGCACTCCGGCCATCGGCAGCAGTCCGACGGTGAGTGACAGGCTGCCGATCAGATCGGCGGCACGCAGTTCGCTGACGTAGCTGCCGGAGCCGTGACGGGTGTCGAGCACACCGAGAGCGGCCAGAATCCGGATCGCTTAGCGCAGGGATCCCCGGGAGACGCCGAGCCGTTCGCAGAGCTCGCCTTCGCTCGGCAGCCGGTCGCCGGGTCGCAGCGCGCCGTCGGCGATCAGCGCCCGCAGCCCGTGCAGCGCCGTGTCGAGTGCGCTCATCGTCATCCTCTCTGACACTCCCCCGCCCCTCGTGAAGTCTGTCGGAACTCCCCTTCGCAGGGAACTCGTATGACAACTATGTTTCATCTTCACCTTTTCGTGGCAGTTTTCCACGGCATGTGGCAAAGTTGTGCAACAACTCGCCCGACTCATCGATGAGGACTGATGCCCGCACCGCTGTTCCCCGCACCGCTCACGCTGAACTCCGGCATGCGAGCGCGCGACGCCTGGCCCCTCGACCGGGAAGTGATCCACCTCAACCACGGATCCTTCGGCGCGGTCCCGTCCGTCGTCGTCGAGCATCAGGACGCCCTGCGCCGCCGCGCCGATCTCAGCCCCGTCGAGTGGTTCCCGCGCATCGCCGAACGCGTGCAGGAGGCTCGCGAGCGCACCG
>NZ_JAGYWT010000698.1:0-978 GCF_019279095.1 Microbacterium sp. BF1
CTAGGGCGTGTCTCCCATATGGCGTAGCCAGGTGAGGATTGCGCTGATGGTGACGGCCGCGCGGTAGGTGATCGCGAGCTTGTCGTAGCGGGTGGCGAGGCCCCGCCATTGCTTGGCGAGAGCGAACGATCGTTCTACGACGTTGCGTCCGCGGTAGGCAACGGCGTCGAACCCGGGTGGGCGGCCGCCGCGTGATCCCCGGCGTTTCCGGGCGCCGATCTGGTCGCTCTTCTCCGGAATGACGGCCCGAATCCCGCGACGGCGCAGTTCGGTTCGGGTCACCCCTGACGTGTAAGCCCGGTCGGCGATGACCGCGTCGGGTCGCGTTCTGGGTCGTCCGCGGCCGAGCCTGGGGACGTGGATCTCCGCCAGGACATGGGCGAGCATGGCACCGTCGTTGCGTTGTCCGCCGGTGATCACCATCGCCAGTGGTCGGCCCCGCCCGTCGACGGCCTGGTGGATCTTGGTGGTCAGCCCGCCGCGGGAGCGGCCGATGCCGTGTCCGGCCGGTTCAACCTCGTGCCACGGCAGATTCTTGTGATTCGATCCCGCCCCCTGTGTCCTGGTCGGGTCGGGTGGTGTTCGTCGCATGCTGATGCGCACGCGCGATCGTGGCATCCACCGACACCGCCCAGTCGATCTTCCCCGCTGCGTCGGCGTCGGCGAGAATCCGTGCGAGAACCCGGTCCCAGGTGCCGTCGCCGGCGTAGCGGCGGTGACGTTTCCACACCGTCTGCCACGGCCCGAACTCCTCGCGCGGCAGATCACGCCACGGGATCCCGGTCCGGTACCGGTACGCGATGCCCTCCACCACGCGACGGCTGTCACCGAACGGATGACCGCGACGGCCCTCGTTCGAGGGCAGCAACGGCTCGATCCGCTTCCATTGCTCGTCCGTGAACACCCTCAACCGCGAATCAGACCTCACACAACAAGACTGCCGTGAGCCTCACCAGCGATATGGGAGACACGCCCTAG
>NZ_JAGYWT010000699.1:0-977 GCF_019279095.1 Microbacterium sp. BF1
CTCGGCAGACCTGACGAGCAAGGGCTGGCTCAGCACCGGGCAGATCGCGGTCGTCCTGCGCTCGGCGTATGACCCGGCTATCGCCGCGACGCTGGAACGCCACGGCGACCTCGGACACGACCTCGCCACCGCCGGGCCAGTCGCGGTCACCGAGTCGTGGGGGCATCTGCGCAGCGACTCGGCCTATCACACCGTCGTCTGGATTTCGGAGTGGCCGCGCTCGATGGTGCATCCGGGGTTCCTCTCACCCGTGTTGCTGTCCAGTGGTATCCACCGTGCGTTCTCGCTGATCTGTACCCCGCTGCGCACCGATCAGGCCGCGCGCGACATTCGCCGCAAGAAGACCGAGTACATCAGCGACGCGGCCCAGCGCGCCCGCATCGGGCAGATCGAAGACGCTTCGCAAACCGCTGAATACCACGACGCGCTCCAGCAGGAGGCAGACCTCACCGCCGGGCACGGAGTGCTCCGCTACACGGGTCTGATCTCGGTGTCTGCCGACTCGCTCGAGGAACTGGAAGCGGCAGTCGCTGCGATCGAGCAGGCCGCCATCCAAGCCTCGTGTGAGACCCGCGTGCTGGTCGGCCAGCAGGCCCAAGCGTTCACCGCCGCCGCGCTGCCGCTGTGCCGCAAGGTCTGAGCCGTCGGGCGCACCTCGAAGCCACCCGCACCTGTTCATCTGGAGGTCCGACATGCCCACGTTCAACGACCCGACCGCTGACGCTGCGGAAGCAAACGCGGCGTTGCGAGGCCTCGCGCACGCCAGCCGACGCATCGACAACCCCGACAAGCTCCACGGCATCGTCGGGGAACTACTGGCCGCGACCCGCTTGCTGGAACAGTCGTTCATCCAGCTCGCCGGAGCAGGTATCACCTACCAAGGCCGGGCCGCTCATGACGACGGTGACCGCGACCTCGGTGCCGCGGATGTCTGGGCCGCTGCCGATGCGCTGCGCCAGGCCGCGCAGCATGTCAGC
>NZ_JAGYWT010000007.1:0-14712 GCF_019279095.1 Microbacterium sp. BF1
GAGGCTTCCCGTGAGCGACAGGCCGGTGAGGATGCCGGCGAGGAAGCCGGCCGCGAAGGCGTCTCCTGCTCCGATCGTCTCCACCACGGGGCGTCGAGGGCGTCGCTGTCGGCGGTCTCCGTGCCGTCGAAGGCGACCGCACCATTCGGGTCGGTCGCGAGCAGGTACCGCGGCCGGGGGAACAGCGAGCGCAGCCGGCGCGGGTCGCTCGTTCCGAACACGACCTCCGCATCGGTGCGGGTGCAGAACACGATGTCCGCGCGACCAGCGAAATCGGAGACGATCCTCCGACCCTCCTCTTCGCGGCCTCGCCAGAGCGCGGGGCGCCAGTTCAGGTCGAAGCTGAGCAGCCGGTCGGGGTGCCGTTGCGTGAACAGGGCCTCCTGGGCAGCGAGCGCCGAGGCAGACAGCGCGGGGGTGATCCCCGAGGTGTGCACGAGCGCCGCTTCGGCGAGGAGAGCGGATGCCACGGGCGTGGTCAGGGTCTGGGGCGAGATCGCCGCAGCGGCCGAGCCGGCGCGGTAGTAGTGCATGGTTCCGTCGACCGCGCCGTCGTCTCGAGCGGAGAGCTCCTTCACATACAGGCCGGTGGGCGCATCTCCGTCGACCTCGACCGCGGAGTCGTCGACGCCGTGGTCGCGCAGCTCGGCGGTGAGGAAGCGCCCGAAGCCGTCGTCTCCCACCCGGGAGAGGACCGAAGTGCGGATGCCCGCCGATGCCAGGGCGATCGCAGTGTTCCACTCGGCCCCTGCCAGGGAGCGGTGGAAGGTCCGGCATCCCTCGAGAGGACCGGCGGTGGCGGCGACGAGGGCGACCATGCCCTCGCCGAAGCAGACGGCGAGCGGGGTGGTGTCGGGCACGATCTGGACCCTACCGGATCGATGTCTGTCGCGCCGATATCGGATTGCAACCTGGATGCGTTTGGCATCTGAGGATCTGCTGGGTACCGTCGAGTCATCACCGTCCTCGAGGCGAAGAAGCCTCGGGACGCGCAATGAAGCGCCCGACAGGGAAGGTCACACAATGCACCAATCAGTCAAGCGTCGGCGAGGACTCATCGCCGTAACCGGAGCCACGATCGCGGCGCTCGCCCTCGCGGGCTGCGTCGCCAGCGAGCGTGGCGATGAAGGGTCCGAAGGCTCGGGCGAGGTCGACGGGACATTCGTCTTCGCCGCCTCCTCCGACCCGGCGAGCCTCGACCCCGCCTTCGCTCAGGACGGCGAGAGCTTCCGCGTCTCGCGTCAGATCTTCGAAGGTCTCGTCGGCACCGAACCCGGCACCGCGGACCCTGCGCCGCTGCTCGCCGAGTCGTGGGAGTCGTCGGAGGACGGCATGTCCCACACCTTCGCGCTGAAGGAGGACGTCACGTTCCAGGACGGAACGCCATTCAACGCCGAAGCCGTCTGCGTGAACTTCGACCGCTGGTTCAACTGGACCGGCCTCGCCGCGTCCGAGGCGTTCGGCTACTACTACAACAAGCTCTTCAAGGGGTACGCCTCCAACCCGGCCGACGCCGTGTACAAGTCCTGCACCCCTGACGGCGACTACTCGGTCACGATCGACCTCAACAAGCCGTTCGCCGGCTTCGTCGCCTCCCTCTCGCTCCCGTCCTTCTCGATGCAGAGCCCTTCGGCGATGCAGGAGTTCGGTGCGGACGAGGTCAGCGGCTCGGCGGAGTCCCCGCAGCTGTCCGAGTACGCGATGGGTCACCCGGTCGGTACCGGTCCCTACGCGTTCGACGAGTGGGCACCGGGCGAGCAGGTCACGCTCAAGGCCTACGACGGCTACTGGGGCGACGCCGGACAGATCGACGAGATCATCTTCCGCACGATCGACGACCCGACCGCTCGCCGTCAGGCGCTCGAATCCGGCTCGATCGACGGGTACGACCTCGTCGGACCGGCCGACACCAAGGCCCTCGAAGACGACGGCTTCACGATGGTGTCGCGCCCGCCGTTCACGATCCTCTACCTCGCCTTCAACCAGGCGGTCCCGGAGCTGCAGGACCCGAAGGTCCGTGAGGCTCTGTCCTACGCGGTCGACAAGGACGCGCTGATCAGCCAGGTGCTCCCTGAGGGCACCCAGAAGGCGATCGAGTTCGTGCCCGAGGTCGTCAACGGCTACAACCCCGATGTCACGACCTACGACTACGACCCGGAGAAGGCCAAGGCGCTGCTGGCCGAGGCCGGGTACACCGAGGCGAACCCGTTGAAGCTCACCTTCAACTACCCGGTCAACGTCTCGCGTCCCTACATGCCGGACCCCGAGCAGATCTTCACGGTGCTCTCGTCCCAGCTGTCCGAGGTCGGCGTCGAGACCACCCCGGTCTCGGAGGAGTGGGTCGAATACCTCGACCGCACCACCGGCACCGCGGATCACGGCATCCACCTGCTCGGCTGGACCGGCGACTACAACGACACCGACAACTTCGTCGGCGTCTTCTTCGGCCAGCAGAGCTCCGAGTGGGGCTTCGACAACCCCGAGCTGTTCCAGAAGCTGAACGAGGCGCGCGGCGTCTCCAACCTCGAGGAGCAGACGGCGCTGTACGAGGAGATCAACGAGATGGTCGCCCAGTTCATCCCTGGTGTCCCGCTCGCGCACCCGGCGCCGACACTGGCGTTCGACCCGCGCGTGAAGAGCTACCCCGCCAGCCCGGTGAACGACGAGGTCTTCACGGACATCGTCCTCACCAAGTAGGCCTGACCACTTGATATGTCGACCCCCGGTCCCGCGCATTCGGCGGGACCGGGGGAACGGCGTACCTTCTGATCGACGGAGATCTTCGTGCTGCGCACCATCGGCAGGCGACTGCTGTTCCTCATTCCCACCCTGTTCGGGCTCAGCATCCTGCTGTTCGCCTGGGTCAGGGCCCTCCCCGGCGGCCCCGCGGTCGCCCTGCTCGGCGAGAAGGCCACGCCAGAGGCTGTCGCGAGAGTCAACGAGCTCTACGGCTTCGACAAGCCCCTCATCGAGCAGTACTTCATCTGGATCGGACGCCTTCTCCAGGGAGACTTCGGCACCTCGATCCAGACCAACAGGCCGGTGACGGAGGAGTTCCTCCGCCGGTTCCCCGCGACGCTGGAGCTGAGCGTCATGGCGCTCATCTTCGCCGTCGGCATCGGCATCCCGCTCGGGTACTGGGCGGCTCGCCGTCACGGCAAGTTCACCGACCATGCCTCGGTCGTGCTGAGCCTGATCGGCATCACCATCCCGGTGTTCTTCCTCGCGTTCATCCTGAAGTACGTCTTCGCGGTGCAGCTGGGATGGCTGCCTTCGGACGGACGCCAGAATCCACGAATAGATGCCACCCATCCCACCGGGTTCTATGTGTGGGACGGCATCATCACCGGAGAGTTCGATGCCGCATGGGATGCGATCCTGCATCTGATCCTGCCGGCGCTCGCACTGGGCACCATCCCACTCGCGATCATCGTCCGCATCACCAGGGCGAGTGTCCTGGAGGTGCAGAACGCGGACTACGTGCGCACGGGTCGGGCGAAGGGCGTCGGGTCGCCGACGCTGCGCAACCGCTTCATCCTGCGAAACGCCATGCTCCCGGTGATCACCACGATCGGCCTGCAGACGGGGCTGCTGATCTCGGGGGCGGTGCTCACCGAGACGGTGTTCGCCTTCCCGGGCATCGGCTCGTTCCTGGCGAGAGCCATCTTCACCAGGGACTTCCCCGTCCTCCAAGGGTTCATCATCTTCATCGCGATCGCATACGCGTTGATCAACCTGGCGGTGGACGTCTCCTACAGCTTCATCGATCCGAGAGTGAGGGTGCAGTGATGTCACTCCCCACCGTGCGAAAGGAGGCGGTCGTATGAGCATCGCCCTCCCGCCCGCCCAGGGCCCTTCGGCAGAGAGCGGCGGCAGCATCGACACCGTCGCGATCGCCCAGGCCGATCTGAAGAACGGTTCCGGCGGATTCTGGCGGGACGTGTTCCGTCGCCTCCGTCGCAATCCGACAGCGTGGATCGGCGCGGCCATCGTCGTGGCGTTCCTGCTCATCGCAGCCCTCGCGCCCCTGCTCGCTCCCTATCCGGAGACGGCGCTGCCGGGTGCGAAGTACATCACGCCCACATACATCCCGGGTCCGGGAGAGCTGCCGCAGTTCCCTCTGGGCCTGGACCGCTTCGGCGGCGACGTGCTGTCCAAGCTCATCTGGGGCGCGCAGGCGTCGCTCATGATCGGCGTCATCTCCACCGCGATGGGTCTGGTCGGGGGCATGATCCTTGGCCTGCTCGCCGGCACGTTCGGCGGATGGGTGGACACCCTCATCATGCGCATCGTCGACATCATCCTGTCGGTGCCGAACCTTCTGCTCGCGGTGTCGATCGCCGCGATCCTCGGTCAGACCCCGTTCGCGATCATGATCGCGATCGGGGCATCGCAGGTGCCGATCTTCGCTCGCCTGCTGCGCGCGTCGATGCTGCAGCAGCGTTCGAGCGACTACGTGCTCTCCGCGCAGACCCTCGGTCTCGGTCGCGGCAAGATCACCATGTCGCACGTGCTGCCCAACGCCATCGGTCCGGTGATCGTGCAGGGGACCCTGACGCTGGCCACCGCCGTCATCGATGCGGCGGCCCTGTCGTTCCTCGGTCTCGGCGGCGGACGCCCGGAGACGGCGGAGTGGGGCCGCATGCTCACCTACGCGCAGTCCGAGCTGGCCATCGCGCCGTGGCTCGCCTTCCTCCCCGGTATCTGCATCGCGGTCACCGCGCTCGGCTTCACCCTGCTGGGTGAGGCGCTGCGCGAGGCGATGGATCCCCGGACGAGGGCACGATGAACGCGCGGGAAGACGGCGCCGTGAGCGCCGCGAAGGAGAAGCAGATGTCGACCGAACCGCTGTTGTCGGTCCAGGGGCTGGCCGTGGACTTCGCCACCATGGACGGTGTCGTGCACGCCGTGGAGGGCGTGGACCTCGAGATCCGCCCCGGCGAGACCGTCGCGATCGTGGGGGAGTCCGGCTCGGGCAAATCCACCACCGCGATGGCGATCATCGGACTGCTCGCCGGGGGCGGCAAGATCGCCTCCGGCAGCATCCGCCTCGACGGGAAGGAGATCTCGCGCGCGTCGGAGCATGAGATGCGCGCGATCCGCGGTCGTGACATCGGTCTCGTGCCGCAGGACCCGATGTCCAACCTGAACCCGGTCGCGAAGATCGGCACCCAGGTGGCGGAGACGCTGCTCGCGCACGGCCTCGCCACACGGCAGAACGTGCAGACCAAGGTGGTCGAGGCTCTGACCGCTGCGGGCCTCCCCGACCCGGCACGACGTGCGAAGCAGTATCCGCACGAGTTCTCCGGCGGCATGCGTCAGCGCGCGCTCATCGCGATCGGGCTGGCGTGCAAGCCCCGACTGCTGATCGCCGACGAGCCCACGAGCGCCCTCGACGTCACGGTGCAGCAGACGATCCTCGACCAGATCGGGCAGATGACTCGCGAGCTGGGAACGGCCGTGCTGCTCATCACACACGACCTGGGGCTCGCGGCAGAGCGTGCGGAGCGTGTGATCGTTATGCATCGCGGCAAGGTGGTCGAGCAGGGCGATGCCCGGCAGATCCTGGAGGACCCGCAGCATCCGTACACGCAGTCGCTCGTGAAGGCGGCCCCCTCGGTCGCCGCGGCCCGCCTGCAGCCGGAGGCGTTCCGCGTGCAGGAGAGGGCAGCGGAGGCGAGCACCGTTGCCGAGACGGCTCCCGCCGACAACATCGTCGAGATCGAGAACCTCACCAAGGTGTATCCGGTGCGCGGACGCGGGGAGGACTTCGTGGCCGTCGACGACGTGTCGCTGGTGATCCCGCGCGGCGAGACCGTGGCGATCGTGGGCGAGTCCGGCTCGGGCAAGACCACGACGGCACGGATGCTGCTCAAGGTGATCGAGCCGACCAGCGGGCTGATCCGCTACGAGGGCAAGGACATCGCGTCGCTGACTCGGGCGGAGACGAAGGAGTTCCGGCAGCAGGTGCAGCCGATCTTCCAGGATCCGTACTCGAGCCTGAACCCGATGTTCACGATCGAGCGCCTGATCGCCGAACCGTTGGAGTTCTACAAGAGGGGAAGTGGCGCCGACCGACGCAGGCGCGTGCGTCAGCTGCTGGATGACGTGGCTCTGCCGCAGTCGATGCTGCGTCGGTACCCGTCCGAGCTGTCCGGTGGGCAGCGGCAGCGCGTCGCGATCGCCCGTGCCCTCGCCCTCTCGCCCGATCTGATCGTGTGCGACGAACCGGTGTCGGCGCTCGATGTGCTCGTGCAGGACCAGATCCTGAAGCTGCTCGGCGACCTGCAGAGCGAGTACGGGTTGAGCTATCTGTTCATCTCGCACGACCTCGCGGTGGTGCGACTGATCAGCGACTACGTGTGCGTGATGAAGGACGGCAAGCTCGTCGAGGCCGCCACCTCGGAGGAGATCTTCACGAACCCCCGCGACCCGTACACCCGGCGTCTGCTGGCGTCGATTCCCGGCAACGAGCTGGGCATCGCCTCCTGACGGCGGCCTGCGCGATCACCGGACCGGACGCGATCCGGCCCGGTGATCGCGTACTCATACCGCAGCTTCCGAGATTGGTCAAGGACTGCGCTTGCCATGTCGCATGATCGTGCGTATAGTAGGTAGTTGCGCTCGCTTCTCCCTGCCCTCATATGGTGGTCGGCATCTGTTGAGTTCCCGGGCGCACACTCCACCTGACGACAAAGGAATCGAGAAGCCCTGCGGGGCTCACGGAGGTTATTCCCTTGGCTGCTGCTCGCAACGCATCCACATCCACCACCACCAAGAACGGACGCGGAGCATCCCGTCTTTCGTTCGCCAAGATCTCCGACACGCTGACGGTCCCTGACCTTCTCGCCCTGCAGACCGAATCCTTCGGTTGGCTGGTCGGCAACGACGCCTGGAAGGCGCGCGTGGCCGAGGCCAAGAAGCAGGGTCGCACCGACGTCAACGAGAACAGCGGTCTGGGCGAGATCTTCGAGGAGATCTCTCCTATCGAGGACCTCGGCGAGACGATGCAGCTGTCGTTCACGAACCCCTACCTCGAGCCGGAGAAGTACTCGATCGAGGAGTGCAAGGAGCGTGGCAAGACCTACGCCGCTCCGCTGTACGTCGAGGCCGAGTTCATGAACCACCTCACGGGTGAGATCAAGACCCAGACGGTCTTCATGGGCGACTTCCCGCTGCAGACCGACAAGGGCACGTTCATCATCAACGGCTCCGAGCGCGTCGTCGTGTCGCAGCTCGTGCGCTCGCCGGGTGTCTACTTCGACAAGACCCCCGACAAGACGAGTGACAAGGACATCGTGTCGGCTCGCGTCATCCCGAGCCGTGGAGCATGGCTCGAGTTCGAGATCGACAAGCGCGACCAGGTGGGCGTGCGCGTCGACCGCAAGCGCAAGCAGTCGGTCACGGTCTTCCTCAAGGCGCTGGGCATGACCAGCGAGGAGATCCTCGCCGAGTTCGCCGGCTACACCTCGATCGAGGAGACGCTCGCGAAGGACACGATCGTCACCAAGGAAGATGCGCTCCGCGACATCTACCGCAAGCTCCGTCCGGGCGAGCAGGTCGCTGCCGAGGCCGCGCGCGCGCTGCTGGACAACTTCTACTTCAACCCGAAGCGCTACGACCTGGCCAAGGTCGGTCGCTACAAGATCAACCACAAGCTGGGCCTGGACCAGCCGCTGAACTCTTCGGTACTGACCGTCGAGGACATCGTGGCCACGATCAAGTACCTCGTGCGTCTGCACGCCGGTACCGAGGAGACCTTCACGGGCATCCGCGCTGGCAAGAAGGCCGAGATCCGTCTCGCGACCGACGACATCGACAACTTCGGCAACCGTCGCATCCGCGCGGTCGGCGAGCTGATCCAGAACCAGGTCCGCACCGGTCTGTCCCGCATGGAGCGCGTCGTCCGCGAGCGCATGACCACGCAGGACATCGAGGCGATCACCCCGCAGACCCTGATCAACGTGCGCCCCGTCGTCGCCGCGATCAAGGAGTTCTTCGGAACGTCGCAGCTGTCGCAGTTCATGGACCAGAACAACCCGCTCGCGGGTCTGACGAACAAGCGTCGTCTGTCCGCCCTCGGCCCCGGTGGTCTCTCGCGTGACCGCGCCGGCGTCGAGGTCCGTGACGTCCACCCCTCGCACTACGGCCGCATGTGCCCGATCGAGACGCCTGAAGGCCCGAACATCGGTCTGATCGGTGCTCTCGCGACCTTCGCGCGCATCAACTCGTTCGGTTTCATCGAGACCCCGTACCGCAAGGTCGAGGGTGGCGTCGTCACCGACCAGATCGACTACCTGACCGCTTCCGAAGAGGTCGACTTCAACATCGCGCAGGCCAACGCCCCGCTCGATGCCAAGGGTCGCTTCATCGAGAGCCACGTCCTGGCCCGTCCCAAGGGCGGTAGCGGTGAGGTCGACATGTTCCTCCCGGAGGACATCGGCTACATCGACGTCTCGCCGCGCCAGATGGTGTCGGTCGCGACCTCGCTCGTGCCCTTCCTCGAGCACGACGACGCACAGCGCGCCCTCATGGGTGCCAACATGCAGCGTCAGGCTGTGCCGCTGCTGCGCAGCGACTCGCCGCTCGTCGGAACCGGTATGGAGGGCTACACGGCCATCGACGCCGGTGACGTCATCACCGCCGAGAAGGCCGGTGTCGTCTCCGAGGTCTCCGCAGACCGCGTCGTCGTCATGCTCGACGAGGGCGGAACGCAGGAGTACCACCTCCGCAAGTTCGACCGCTCGAACCAGGGCACGTCGTACAACCAGAAGGTCGTCGTCAACGCCGGTGAGCGCGTCGAGGTCGGAGAGGTCATCGCCGATGGCCCCGCCACCGAGAACGGTGAGCTGGCCCTCGGAAAGAACCTCCTCGTCGCCTTCATGACGTGGGAGGGCTACAACTTCGAGGACGCGATCATCCTGAGCCAGGACCTGGTGAAGGACGACACCCTCTCCTCGATCCACATCGAGGAGTACGAGGTCGATGCTCGCGACACCAAGCTCGGCAAGGAGGAGATCACCCGTGACCTCCCCAACGTCAGCCCGGAGCTGCTGAAGGACCTCGACGAGCGCGGCATCATCCGCATCGGTGCCGAGGTCCGCCCCGGCGATATCCTCGTCGGCAAGGTCACGCCGAAGGGTGAGACCGAGCTGTCGGCCGAGGAGCGTCTGCTCCGCGCGATCTTCAACGAGAAGAGCCGCGAGGTCCGCGACACGTCCCTGAAGGTGCCTCACGGCGAGCAGGGCACGATCATCGCGGTCAAGGAGTTCAACGCCGAGGACGGCGACGACGAGCTCGGCTCTGGCGTCAACCGCCGCGTCGTGGTCTACATCGCCCAGAAGCGCAAGATCACCGAGGGTGACAAGCTCGCCGGCCGTCACGGCAACAAGGGTGTCATCGCGAAGATCCTCCCGATCGAGGACATGCCGTTCATGGCGGACGGTACCCCGGTCGACATCGTGCTCAACCCGCTCGGTATCCCCGGTCGAATGAACTTCGGTCAGGTCCTCGAGACCCACCTCGGGTGGATCGCGAAGCAGGGCTGGAAGGTCGAGGGCACCCCGGAGTGGGCATCCCGTCTGCCGGAGCAGGCCTTCGAGGCAACTCCCGGCACGAAGGTCGCCACCCCGGTGTTCGACGGTGCGAGCGAGGAGGAGATCGCAGGTCTCCTCGACGCGACCATCCCGACCCGCGACGGTGTGCGTCTGATCGACTCCACCGGAAAGGCCCAGATGTTCGACGGCCGCTCCGGCGAGCCGTTCCCGGCGCCGATCTCGGTGGGCTACATGTACATCCTGAAGCTGCACCACCTGGTCGACGACAAGATCCACGCGCGTTCCACGGGTCCGTACTCGATGATCACCCAGCAGCCGCTCGGTGGTAAGGCGCAGTTCGGTGGACAGCGCTTCGGTGAGATGGAGGTGTGGGCCCTCGAGGCCTACGGCGCCGCATACGCGCTCCAGGAGCTCCTCACGATCAAGTCCGACGACATCCTCGGCCGCGTCAAGGTGTACGAGGCGATCGTCAAGGGCGAGAACATCCAGGAGCCCGGCATCCCCGAGTCCTTCAAGGTGCTCATGAAGGAGATGCAGTCGCTCTGCCTGAACGTCGAGGTCCTCTCGGCCGACGGCACGCTGGTGAACCTCCGCGACACCGACGATGAGGCGTTCCGCGCCGCAGAAGAGCTCGGTATCAACATCTCCAGCCGCTTCGAGGCCGCCTCGATCGACGAGATCTAATCCGCAGGTGTGCCCGGGATCCAACTCCCGGGCACACCCCAGCAGACTTCTCAAAAAGAATTTCCGACACAGGAGAACTAGTGCTCGAGTCCACAACTTTCGATGAGCTTCGCATCGGCCTGGCGACCGCAGACCACATCCGCGCGTGGTCCTACGGCGAGGTCAAGAAGCCCGAAACCATCAACTACCGCACCCTGAAGCCGGAGAAGGATGGTCTCTTCGGAGAGCAGATCTTCGGCCCGTCCCGCGACTGGGAGTGCGCCTGCGGCAAGTACAAGCGTGTCCGCTTCAAGGGCATCGTCTGCGAGCGCTGCGGCGTGGAGGTCACCAAGAGCTCCGTCCGTCGTGAGCGCATGGGTCACATCGAGCTCGCCGCTCCCGTCACCCACATCTGGTACTTCAAGGGCGTGCCCTCGCGTCTGGGCTACCTGCTCGACATGGCGCCGAAGGACCTCGAGAAGGTCATCTACTTCGCCGCCTACATGGTCATCTCGGTCGACGAGGAAGCTCGTCACCGTGACCTGGGCACGCAGGAGAACAACATCCGTCTCGAGCTGAAGACGCTCGGCGACCGCCGCGATTCCAAGATCGCGGAGCGCCTGGCCAAGCTGGAGGAGGAGTTCGCTGCTCTCGAGGCGGAGGGTGCCAAGGCCGACGCCAAGAAGAAGGTCAAGGACGCCGCCGAGAAGGAGATGTCGCTCATCCGCAAGGGTGCCGACGAGGCGATCCTGAAGCTGGAGCGCGTGTGGGAGGACTTCCGCACCCTCGAGGTCGGCGCCCTGCGCCCGGAGGACGACGTCTTCCACGAGCTGCAGGACCGGTTCGGACAGTACTTCGAGGCCTACATGGGTGCCGAGTCGATCCAGCGCCGCCTTGCGGCCTTCGACCTCGTCGCCGAGGCGGAGAACCTGCGTCTGCAGATCTCCGAGGGCAAGGGCCAGCGCAAGATCCGTGCGATCAAGCGCCTCAAGGTCGTCAGCTCGTTCCTCGAGACCGGCATGAGCCCGGCCGCGATGGTCCTCGACGTCGTCCCGGTGATCCCGCCGGAGCTGCGCCCGATGGTCCAGCTCGACGGTGGCCGCTTCGCGACCAGTGACCTGAACGACCTGTACCGTCGCGTGATCAACCGCAACAACCGTCTTCGTCGTCTGATCGACCTCGGTGCCCCCGAGATCATCGTCAACAACGAGAAGCGCATGCTGCAGGAGGCCGTCGACGCACTGTTCGACAACGGTCGCCGTGGTCGCCCCGTCACCGGTACTGGCAACCGTGCCCTGAAGTCCCTCAGCGACATGCTGAAGGGTAAGCAGGGTCGTTTCCGCCAGAACCTGCTCGGAAAGCGTGTCGACTACTCTGGCCGTTCGGTCATCATCGTCGGGCCGCGGCTGAAGCTGCACCAGTGCGGTCTGCCCAAGCAGATGGCTCTGGAGCTCTTCAAGCCGTTCGTCATCAAGCGCCTGATCGACCTCGGTCACTCGCAGAACATCAAGGCGGCCAAGCGCGCCGTCGAGCGCACCCGTCCCGAGGTCTGGGACGTGCTCGAGGAGATCATCCGTGAGCGTCCGGTTCTGCTGAACCGTGCACCCACGCTGCACCGCCTCGGCATCCAGGCGTTCGAGCCTCAGCTCGTCGAGGGCAAGGCCATCCAGCTGCACCCGCTCGTCTGCGCGGCGTTCAACGCCGACTTCGACGGTGACCAGATGGCTGTCCACCTGCCGCTGTCGGTCGAGGCTCAGGCCGAGGCACGTGTGCTGATGCTCGCGTCGAACAACATCCTGAAGCCGTCTGACGGTCGTCCGGTCACCCTGCCTTCGCAGGACATGATCATCGGCCTCCACCACCTGACCACGGTCAAGGAGGGTGCAGCCGGTGAGGGACGTGCGTTCGGTTCTGTGGGCGAGGCGATCCTGGCCAAGGACGAGGGCTCCCTCGACCTGCAGGCGAAGATCCGCATCCGCATCCCCGGTCTGACCTTCCTCGAGGGCGAAGCTCCCGAGGGCTACGAGCGTCACGGTCTCGTCGATGCCTCGCTGGGTCAGGCGATCTTCAACGACACGCTGCCCAAGGGCTACCCGTTCGTCCGCGAGCAGGCTGACAAGAACAAGCTGTCGCAGATCGTCAACAAGCTGGCCGAGGAGTACCCCAAGGTCGAGACGGCTGCGTCGCTGGACCGCATCAAGGATGCCGGTTTCTACTGGGCCACGCGCTCCGGTGTGACCGTCGCCCTGAGCGACATCCTCACCCCGCCGAACAAGGCGGAGATCGTCGCCGGCTACGAGAAGCAGGCCGCGAAGGTCCAGTCGCAGTACGAGAAGGGTCTGACGACCGACTCCGAGCGTCGCCAGGAGCTCATCAAGATCTGGACCGAGGCCACCGACGAGGTGCAGGCCGCCATGAAGGCGAACTTCCCCGAGGACAACACCATCAACCGCATGGTGTCGTCGGGTGCTCGTGGTAACTGGCTGCAGATCCGGAACATCGCCGGTATGCGTGGTCTGGTGAACAACCCCAAGGGTGAGATCATCCCGCGTCCGATCATCTCCTCGTACCGCGAGGGTCTGTCGGTTGCGGAGTACTTCATCGCGACGCACGGTACCCGTAAGGGTCTGGCCGACACCGCTCTGCGTACCGCCGACTCGGGTTACCTGACCCGTCGTCTGGTGGACGTCTCGCAGGACGTCATCATCCGCGAAGAGGACTGTGGCACGTCGAAGGGCCTCGAGCTCCCGATCGCCGCTCCGAACTCGCAGGGTGAGCTCGTGCGCGACGCGAACGTCGAGAACTCGGTGTTCGCTCGTACACTGGCCTCCGACGTCGTGAACGAGTCGGGCGAGGTTCTCGCCTCGGCCGGCGACGACGTGGGTGATGTGCTGATCGACAAGCTCGTCGGACTCGGTGTCGAGAGCATCAAGGTGCGCTCGGTCCTGACCTGCGACTCCGCTGTCGGTGTCTGCGCGCAGTGCTACGGCCGTTCGCTCGCGACCGGCAAGACGGTCGACATCGGAGAGGCCGTCGGCATCATCGCGGCCCAGTCGATCGGTGAGCCCGGTACCCAGCTGACGATGCGTACCTTCCACACGGGTGGTTCGGCATCGGCGGATGACATCACGCAGGGTCTTCCCCGTGTGCAGGAGCTCTTCGAGGCGCGTACCCCCAAGGGCGCGTCGCCGATCGCCGAGGCCGATGGCCGCATCACGATCGACGAGACCGACAAGGGCAAGAAGGTCATCCTCACGCCCGACAGCGGTGACGAGCCGGTCATCTACCCGGTGCTGAAGCGTGCGACGCTTCTCGTCGAGGACGGGCAGCACGTCACGGTCGGTCAGCCGATCCTGGTGGGCACGCTCGACCCCAAGGAGATCATGCGCGTCATGGGTGCTCGCGAGGTGCAGCGTTACCTCGTGGGCGGCGTCCAGGGCGTGTACCGCTCGCAGGGTGTGCCGATCCACGACAAGCACATCGAGGTCATCGTCCGTCAGATGCTCCGCAAGGTCACCGTCGTCGATCACGCCGACACGAACCTGCTGCCGGGTGAGATGGTCGACCTCAAGCGCTACCAGTCGATCAACCGCGAGACAGTGGCAGAGGGCAAGCGCCCCGCGTCGGGCCGTCCGGAGCTGATGGGTATCACGAAGGCGTCGCTCGCGACCGAGTCGTGGCTGTCGGCCGCCTCCTTCCAGGAGACGACCCGCGTGCTCACCGAGGCTGCGATGCAGGGCAAGCGTGACCCGCTGGTCGGTCTCAAGGAGAACGTCATCATCGGTAAGCTCATCCCCGCCGGAACCGGTCTCTCGAAGTACCGCGACGTCACGGTCGAGGCCACCGAGGAAGCCAAGAGCGAGCGCTACCCGAACCGGATCTTCGCATCCGACGGCGCGTACGCTGACGGTGACTTCGGCTACGTCGACTTCGACGCGTTCTCGACGGACGACATCACCCCCGGCACTTATAACTGAGTGCTGAGTGACTGAGAAGGCCCCAGGCGATTCGCCTGGGGCCTTCTTCGTGCCCTGGGCAGTCGCGTGGCGCCTGCCCCCGCGCGGTGGACGAGGTCAATCGAAGAGGTGCTCCACGATGCTCGAGGTGTACCCGCTCGGCGCCAGGTTCGAGTAGCGCGTGTCGATGAGCACATCCTCCCGCCAGAAGAGGGTGCGGCCGTCGGTCACCGGGTACTGCGCATTGGGCCAGGTCTTCTCGCAGCGCGTGCCGCCGTCCGGGGTGAAGCAGGAGAAGCCCTCATCGTTCGCGAGAGCGTTCAACATGTCGAGCGCGGGTCCGCGGTTCATCCGGGAGATCGTGGTCGTGAGACCGGTCGTGTCGGCGCCCGGGTCGGCCCAGATGCACGTCAGAGTGCCGTCGGAGCCCACACCGGAAGGGCCGAAGGCGGCGTCGTTGAGCGGTGTCTCCCCGAGTTCGGCCAGGACGGCGTCCGACAGGATCGCACGGCAGTCGGTCGGGAGCGCGACGGGTG
>NZ_JAGYWT010000070.1:0-8183 GCF_019279095.1 Microbacterium sp. BF1
GATCGGCACCACGGGCGAAGGCAGGATCTGCGCGACACCGCCGCCGAGACGCACCACCGAGCGCAGGTACCAGGGCAGGAATTCAGGCACGATCGGGGCGATCCGGTGCAGCTGCGAGGCCGCGGCGGTCAGGCTCTCCGGGCGCATGACGCCGTCGACGAAGCCGAGCGTGAACGGCAGACCGTTGACGTCCTGCAGCACCCCGGCGAGACGCTCGGCGGGAGGGTCGACCTCGGCGGCTCCTGCCTCGATCACCCACCGGCGGGCGAGCTCGACGGCCTGCTCTGCAAGAGGGACGGATGCCGCGGCATCGGGGGTGGTCGCTGCCATGGATTTCAGCCTAGTTCCCCACCCCGCCCGATCCCGTGAGCGCCGGATGGGGAAACGACCGCGGAGCCCCTCCGTTTCCGATGGGGTTCCGCGGTGGACAAGATCGAGAGGCCACTCAGCCGCCGAGTTGTCCGTCGAGGTCTCTGATCGCGTTGGCGATCTTGTCCAGGCGCTGCACGGAAGACACGAGTGTGCTCGCCGCGGTGCTGAACTGCGATCGCGATGCCGCCGTGGAGACGCGTGCCGCGTCGCGCCGGAGCGCGGTCGCCGACGATCCCCCGACCGCCTGCGCAACGGACTCCAGAGTGCTGACGGCCCCCCTCGCGCTCGTGCGCTTCTGCTCGGCGGTCTTGGTCGTCGAGCGCAGGGTGGCGATTACATCTCTCAGCTTGTGCGCCGCGCTCTCCACCTTGTCGAGGGTGGCGTTGACTCCCGCCGCCGAGACGGAGGTGGGCGCCGCTTCCGATGCCACCGTGGCACCCGCCGGCACCGCACCGCCCCCAAGGATCACCGCGGCCAGCAGGCCGCCGGTCAGGATCTTCGTCATTCGACGCTGCATTTCATTCCTCCTCGATCGGGCCGACATCGGCTCTCGAAACGGTCCGAACTTTCAGGCTAGAGACCGCATACGTGGGTGTCTGTAGGGCATTCGGTGGACAAACTCGTCCTCCACCGTGACAGGGCCCGCATCGGGTCTTCCGCCCGCTCTCGGTTCTATGCTGTTGCCGTGACCACGACGCCGCCGGAACCCCCGACCCAGGTTCCCGACCAGGCCGTCGTGGCCGCGAACGCCGGGGCACGTGCGAAGGTCCTCGGCTGGGCGCGACGCAGCATCGATCTGATCCCGACATCGTGGCTCCTCACCGGTGCCGGCGCGGTCCTCCTCGCGACCACGGCAATATTCGGCGGCCTCGAGGCCGCCGCCGTCTCTCCCACCCCTGTCATCGAGGTCGGAGAGACCTTCACCGGCTCCGACCTGGAGATGACCGTGATCGGCGTCGAGCTACGCGACGACCGCGGAAGCGCCGCACTGTTCCCCGACGAAGAGTCGGGAGAGCGACTGCTGGTCGTCGCGGTCGATGTCGTGAACACCTTCGACAAGCCTCGACCGTCGACGGCGGGCTCTGCATTGTCGCCGGTCGTCGACGGCATCCGCATCGATGGAATCGAGGAGAAAGGCACGCTCTCACACGCCGACGACGGGCAGGGCGCGCCATGGCTGCAACCGGACGTGCCTGCTCGCCTGCTGCTCGCCTGGATCGTCGGGCCGGACGATTTCCGCGATGGCGACGAGATCACCCTGACCCTCCCCGACTCCGACCACTACGTCGGGCAGAGCGTGATGCGCGGCGACTACTGGGGGGATGTCCGCGTCGGAGCGACCCTCACGGCGACGATCGATGAGGTGACGCTCCCGTGAAGAAGCACGTCCTCGTCTGGCTCGCCACCGGCGCACTGGTCGTCTGTGCGTGGGGTGTCTCGAAGGTCACGCTTCCCGACGACGCCCCGAACGCCCCCTTCCCGACGGTCGCGCAGATCGGCGAGCGGGCCTCGACGCGCAACCTCGTGGCGACCGTGACCGCCGTGCACCTCACTCGCCGGGTCACGGATGCGGAGGGATGGTCAGCCGAGGGCACCTGGCTCGTCGTCGATCTCGAGGCCGCGAGCGGGGTCACGCAGGATCTGAGCACCCTCAGGGGCGCTGACCTCACCATCGGCGACCGCACGTTCCGCGCCACGGATCGCGGCACCACGTTCGCCGCTCAACGCCTGGTCACCGGTGTTCCCCGCGCCGGTAGCCTCGCCTTCGAGTTGCCGGACGACGTCATAGGCGACAGGGCAACGCTGCGTCTGAGTGTGCCGGGAGCGGGCGACCTCGGGGGCAGCCGCGACGGCGTGATCGATCTGCCGATCGACCTGGCCGCGCTCACCGTCGAGGCCGAGGTGCTTCTGGACGAGAACGGATGGGCGCGATGACGATCCCGCTTCCGCCGATACCGCCCACGCCGCGGGAGGATCCTGAGACCGCGACCGCCCCTGGAAAACCGCCGTCCTGGTGGCGGCGCAACACTCTGGCCCTGGTCGCACTCGCCCTTCTCCTGCCGGCGACCGCCTTCGCGGTCGGCTGGCAGGAGTGGTATCAGTACTTCGGATTCGGTGTCCGCGCGGTCACGCCCGTCGTGGTGCCGGAGGGCGAGACGACGGATCTCGTCGGCGCGGTCTGGGGTCCGGTGCGCGGCGGGGACATTGAGGATGTCTCCGGCCTCGATATGCCGGAGCACGCGCGCCTGATCGCTGTCGCGATACCCGTGGACCCCGGCGCCGAGGGGATGGCCTGCGAGACGCCCACGCTCGTGGAGCAGTCGACGGGGCGCGAGTGGAGCCCTGTGCGTGCCGAAATCGGACTGGACTGGAGTGCCGACGAACCGGAGACCTGCCTCAGTGACCAGGCGAGCCCCTATGAGCTGATCGTGCCGTTCGTGGTGCCGGACGATGTCGAAGGACCGTTCTGGGTCGACGTGCGACCCTACGACGCCGCCGCGTCGTTCGTGAGGTTCGACTTCGCACCCTGACCCTCGACGCTGTCCCTGACCTGCCCGCTGACCATCGCTGCCGCGACGGCATCCACCGACGAGGGCAGGAGCCCGGCGGCATCGGCGACGGCACGCATCTCCGACTCCTGCGGCGAGAGCCCCGTCGTGTCGGTTCGCTCCTGCTGTCGCCTACGCAGCCGCCCGAGAGTCGCGTCGTACGCGCCGCTGATCACCGCGATCCGCAGGGGTTCCATGAGCAGCAGGGGCACCAGCGAGACCAGTGGCGTCGCTACCGCCCAGAACAGATACTCCTGGGGGCCGATGAGTCGGGTGATGCCGAAGGAGAGGTACGACTCGAGCGCCTTTACGAGAACGTAGAGCAGAGCATACGAGCCGACGAGCAGCGGACCGGCGCGCCACATCAGCAGCAGAGCACGTCCGATCGGGCGAAAGCGCGCGCCGAGCTCTTCGCCTAGGTCCTTGAGCCGTCGCACGAGCGGATGGGGGATGACGGCCGCGTGCTCGCGCACACGGGCGATCAGCTCACTCTCCACACGCAGCTTCTCAGCAACGATCGCTTGGCCGAAGACCACCCCGGCGATGGTCAGCCAGGCGAGCGGGGCGAGGAGGACCGGTCCTGCTTCGGAGAGCACCCAGCCGACTCCCTCCCACAGCCAGCGCACCGGGGCGACGGCATCGAGCACCTGCTCCCTGACACCCTCGAGGAACACCATGGCCGCACGGCTGTCGACCCACGCCTTGATCATGTCGAAGATGTCGCCGAGCACCATCACCGAGAAGAAGACCCAGACGACCTCGAAGTAGACGGCGACCGGCGACAGCCATTTCGCGAGCTTCGAGGACCATTTGGACCACGCCCAGCGGCCGGCGAAGGCGAGCACGATGATCGAGACGGTCCACACGTTCAGTGGCAGGTTGAGCACGGTGTCCTGCGAGCTCACCAGCCCTTCGCCGTTGACGCTCGCGGTCCAGACGATGCCGTCGCGCACTTCGAGCGCCCGTAGCGAGTACGCACGCACGTCCTCCCCGAGCAGCCCCTGCGCCCAGTAGACGGCAAAGAAGGGCAGGATGCCGGCGAGAAGGGCCGAGAGGAACGTGCGACGGCGATCCGCGGTCGCCTCTGGAAGACGTGCGACCTCTTGCAGGTTGCGCAGACCGTCGCGCAGCACCAGGAACATCGCCACCAGACTCACCAGGCGCGCGAGGATCGCGAGGGGAAGGACGAGGAAGCCGACCGTGGCGGAGTATGCACCGATGAAGCCCGCGACCTCTGTGAGCACGTAGTGCACCAGGACGCCTGCAAGATACCACGCCATCAGCGCGGGCCAGTGCCTCCACAGCACGCGCCCGGTGGTCGTCAGAATCGCCAGCACAGGGTCAATATAACGCGGCTCGTGCGGGGGCTGCGGGCGACCTCACCCCCAGACGCTCGGAGCCTTCACCCGCACGGGAGGGAGGGCGGATGCCGCTGCCCAGTCGTGAACCCACGCATCGATCTCCGGCACGCCTTCGGGCTTGCCCACGGCGGCGAACAGCTCTTCGTTGCTGACGGTGCCGCCGGTACGGCGCAGCATGCGCGAGCGCACGATCACCCGCGCGTAGATCTCTCCGTCGACGACGGCCCTGTGCTCGAGGAACACCGCCTTGTCGTCGTGGCCGATGAAGCGCGACTGCACGTCGAAACGCTGCCACAGCTGCAGCGACTTGCGGAACGTCACGGTCTCGCTGGACACGACCGCGTACCAGCCGTGCTCCTTCATCGCGTCGAACAGCCCGGTTCGTATCAGCAGATCCCAGCGTCCGAGGTCGAAGAGCGACAGGTAGCGCCCGTTGTTCATGTGGCGCAGGATATCGATGTCGGTCGGCAGCGTGGTCAGGCGGATGCTGCTGACCGCCGACGCATCGAGGGTCTTCCCCCGTCGCACGCGGCGGCGAGCGCCGAGGATTACCAGGAGGGTCCGCCAGATCACGTTCACGAGGATCGATCGTAGCCAGGAGCGCACGATCAGCGAACATCGTTGTGCGAACCCTCCATGCCCGCGCATCGGGTGTCATCGAACATCCACTCGATTTCCTCTTCGTGGACGCCGCGCGTAGAGTCACGAACATGAGCGCCGAAGCCCAGCCTGAAGTCATCGTCCGTCCGGTCCGTGATGTGGATGCGGAAGCCCTCGGTCGCGTGCACGCGCAGTGCTGGCACGAGACCTACGACCACCTGATCAGCAAGGCGGCGCTGGAGAAGGTCTCGCCCCGCCGCATGGCCGAGCTGTGGACGCACTGGGCCTCGCAGGGCCCCGAGTTCACGATGAACGCCGCGCTCGTCGACGGCGAGATCGTCGGCTTCGTCGGCTCCGGTCCCGCCCGCGACAAGGACGCTCCCGCGTTCCGCGAGCTCTACTTCATCTACCTGCTCGATGCGTGGCACTCCACCGGCATCGGCCAGAAGCTGTTCGACGCGGCCGTCGAGAAGGACGAGCCGCTGTATCTGTGGGTCGTCGAGGACAACCCCCGCGCGCACCGGTTCTACGCGCGCAACGGCTTCCGCCTCGACGGCGCATCGCACACCGAGCCGTTCCTGGGCGAGACGCTGACCGAGGTCCGCTTCGTCCGCCCCTGATCGATCGCACACGCGAGCGCGGGCCGTCTCCCCGAGGAGGCGGCCCGCTCTCGCTGTCTGCGCTGATGCTCGCGCGACAGCAGGTCAGAGGCGCTCGATGATCGTCACGTTCGCGACACCGCCGCCCTCGCACATCGCCTGCAGGCCATAGCGTCCGCCGGTGCGCTCGAGTTCGTTCAGCATGGTCGCGAGCAGCCTCGTGCCGGTCGCACCGATCGGGTGGCCGAGCGCGATGCCGCCGCCGTTGACGTTGACCTTCTCGTAGGGGGCGTCGAGCTCGCGCATCCAGGCGAGGACCACGGGAGCGAAAGCCTCGTTCACCTCGAACAGGTCGATGTCGCCGATGCCGAGCCCCGCACGCTCCAGAGCGTGCCTGGTCGCCGGGATGGGCGCCGTCAGCATGAGCACGGGGCTGGCGCCGCGGACCGTCATCTGATGGATGCGTGCGCGTGGGGTGAGTCCGTGTTCGCGCACGGCCCGTGTGCTCGCGATGAGCACGGCGCTGGAGGCATCGCTGATCTGCGATGACACGGCGGCCGTGATCCGTCCGCCTTCCCTGAGCGGCGCGAGCTGTGCCATCCGCTCCAGGGTCGTGTCCCGGCGCACGCCTTCGTCGTGGTCGCGACCGTTCAGCGGGGCGATCTCGTTCGAGAAGCGACCTTCGTCCTGCGCGACGGCCGCGCGGCGGTGGCTCTCCAGGGCGAACTGCTCCATCTCCTCGCGGGAGATGTCCCACTTCTCGGCGATCAGCTCCGCACCGGCGAACTGCGAGATCTCCTGGTCGCCGTACCTCTCGCGCCACCCCGGCGACTCCGCATACGGGGTGGTGAATCCGTAGGCCTGGCCCACGATGGCCGCAGCGAGCAGGGGCACCTGCGACATGTTCTGCAGACCGCCCGCGATCACGAGGTCGTTCACGCCGCTCATCACGGCCTGCGCCGCGAAGTGCACGGCCTGCTGGCTCGATCCGCACTGGCGATCGATCGTGACACCGGGCACATGCTCGGGGAATCCGGCGACCAGGGCGGCGGTGCGTGCCACGTTCCCCGCCTGACCGCCGATCGCGTCGATCGCCCCCAGCACCACGTCGTCGATCACCCCGGGGTCGATCCCGACCCGATCGACCAGCGCGCGGAGGCTGTGCGCGCCGAGATCAGCCGGATGGATGCCGGAGAGCGATCCGCCGCGCCGTCCGACCGGGGAGCGGACCGCATCGATGATGTACGCCTCGGCCATGATCTTCCTTCCGTCGTCGAGAATGATCCTTCACCGTGTGGGTGCAGTCGCGGCATCCGACGGGAGGAGCAGGTGGAATCGCTCGCACACCACGGGCATGTCCGGCTCGTATCCGCGGGGGTTCTCGGAGTGCAGTCGCCAGAAGCGCTCGTGCACCTCACGCCAGTGCGCGAGCGTGCGGTCGCCCTCTCCCTCGGCGAAAGCGTGCTCTTCGTCGACCTGGTCGAACGGCACGACCTCGACCGCGACGGTCTCGATCACGGCTCGCGGCACGTCGGCACCGTCGAGGAGTATGCTCAGCTCGCCCACGCGCGGCAGCGGTTCCCCGGCCTGTTCGTAGTCCCACAGCGCGGAGGCGGTACCCACCTTCACTCCGCTGATCACCAGCGCCAGAAGCTCGTCGGCCTGCTGCGGTGTGGCACCGAAACCCCACGCCTCCGGCTGTGCTTCGGGCAGGCGGTGATCAGCCGCCCTCGCCCGTCGCCAGAAGGTCTCGATGTCGATGCTGTCACTCACTCCCTCAGGCTAGCTCCGGCTCAGCGTCCGGAGACCTTCCCGAACGCCTTCGCGATGGGGGCGAGCACGAGCGGGCGGGCGGCCACCCACGCGATCGCGATCACCACGAGCGAGAGGACGAACACCCAGAATCCGGTCCAGGTGACCGCATCCTGCGCCGCGAACATGTGGTTCAGGTTGCGCAGGAATCCGGTCAGCATCACGAGCGCGACGTGGGCGATGATGAACGCCACGAAGTAGAGCATGATCGGGAAGTGCAGCGCCCGCGCCCACTCGACCGGGTACGCCTTCGACAGCTTCTCGGCCCTCTTGGGCCACAGCCCCGACATGCGGAACCCGGTGATCGCCGCGAGCGGTGCGGCGATGAACACGGTCGCGAAGTAGGCGAGCTGCTGCAGGCTGTTGTAGTTGTTCCAGCCGTTCTCGTGCGGCCAGTCGAACGAGACGTACTGCAGTGCCGCCGACAGCGCGTTCGGGAACACCTCCCAGCTCGTCGGCACGATGCGCACCCAGTGCCCGGTGACGAACAGCAGGACCACGAAGATCACGCCGTTCACGAGCCACAGGATGTCGAGCGACTGGTGGAACCAGAGGTTGAGGCTGATCTTCCCCTTGGGGTTGCCCCGGGGCGTCCAGAACACGGTCGGCCGCTTCTCGGTGCGCACCTGCAGGCCCGAGCGGATGATCAGCACCATCAGGAACATGTTGAAGAAGTGCTGCCAGCCGATCCAGGGCGAGAACCCGGGCTCGACCGCGATCGCGGGTTCGTACTCGCCGGGGAAGGCTGCGAGGAAGTCCTGCATGAACGGGAAGCTCAGGAGCGTCCGCACGAAGGCGATCGCCGCTCCTGCGAGCACTCCGAGCGCGGCGGCGCCGAACAGCACGCCGATCGCCTGCGTCCAGGTCGGACGACGGCGGACGGTTGCCGG
>NZ_JAGYWT010000700.1:0-972 GCF_019279095.1 Microbacterium sp. BF1
CTCGCAACGAGCGTCTTCGACAGGTTGCTGAAGGACCGCATCATCTGGCTGGGGTCGGAGGTGCGCGACGAGAACGCGAACGAGATCTGCGCGAAGATCCTTCTTCTCGCCGCAGAGGACTCCGAGCGAGACATCTACCTCTACGTGAATTCGCCCGGTGGCTCCATCACCGCCGGCATGGCGATCTACGACACGATGCAGTTCGTGCCGAACGACATCGTCACGGTCGGCATCGGTATGGCCGCCTCAATGGGCCAGCTGCTGCTCACCGCGGGCACCAAGGGCAAGCGGTACATCACGCCCAACGCGCGAGTGCTGCTGCACCAGCCGCACGGTGGCTTCGGCGGAACGTCGAGCGACATCCAGACCCAGGCGCAGCTCATCATGTCGATGAAGAACCGCCTTGCCGAGATCACGGCGGCCCAGACCGGGAAGTCCGTCGAGCAGATCAACGCCGACGGTGACCGCGACCGCTGGTTCACGGCCGAGGAAGCGCTCGAGTACGGCTTCGTCGACCACATCCGCGAATCGGCCTCCGACGTCATCGGCGGCGGCGGAACCGACCAGGACACCGAGTAACGGAAAGCGAAAGGACGCTCATGTACACACCCACCTTCCGCTCAGCCGGTGACCTGCCCTCCAGCCGCTACGTGCTCCCGCAGTTCGAGGAGCGCACGGCCTACGGCTTCAAGCGTCAGGACCCGTACAACAAGCTGTTCGAAGACCGCGTGATCTTCCTCGGCGTGCAGGTCGACGACGCCTCGGCCGACGACGTGATGGCGCAGCTCCTCGTCCTGGAGAGCCAGGATGCCGAGCGTGACATCACGATGTACATCAACTCGCCCGGTGGCTCGTTCACCGCGATGACGGCGATCTACGACACGATGCAGTACGTCGCGCCGCAGATCCAGACCGTGGTGCTCGGCCAGGCGGCCTCTGCTGCGGCCGTGCTGCTCGCGGCCGGCGCGCCGG
>NZ_JAGYWT010000701.1:0-970 GCF_019279095.1 Microbacterium sp. BF1
CCCGCCGCCGTCGCCGGCACCTTCACGGCCACCCGGTCACCCAGCGCGCGGATGCCCTCGGCGTTGCGGAGGAACGAGGCGGTGTCGCCACCCCAGGTCTGGAAGAAGATCTCGCGCGCCCCCTCCGACTCCCAGCGGGCGTAGAGATCAGGGATCTCGGCGGCGGTGCGGCCGCCGCGTTCGAGGATGGTCGGGTTCGTGGTGACGCCGTGCACCACCCCCGCGGCGAGCAGCGGGGAGACACGGTCGACATCGGCGCTGTCGACGTACAGGCGTGGCGCGATCGGGGTCATCGGGGTCTCCTCGCGGACAACCTGTCGTTACAGGTGCGGATTCGGCTAATGTAATGACAGCCATCGCGGTCTGTCAAAGCGACGGCCATGCCTGCCATCGAGGAAGATCAGGAGCGAGATGACCCCCGCACACCCCGAGGACCGCACCGGCGTCGTCATCGTCGGCAGCGTCACGGCCGATGTGACCACCTTCTCCGGGCGCCTGCCGGCCAGAGGCGAGACGATCCTCGGCGACGAGTTCACCCTCATGCTGGGGGGCAAGGGCGCGAATCAGGCCGTCGCCGCCGGTCGCTCCGGTGCACGCACGAGCTTCGTCGGCTGCGTGGGAGACGACCTCTTCCACGACCTGGTCGTCGACGGGCTCACGGCAGCGGGCGTCGACCTCACGCACCTGCGCACGGTTCCCGGCCCGACCGGCATCGCGCACATCCGGGTCGACTCCTCGGCGCAGAACGACATCGTGATGGTGCCGCTCGCCAATGCCGCCCTCGGCGCCGCGCAGATCGACGAGGCGCTCGCAGCTCTCGCCCCCACGACCTCGATGCTGCTCACCCAGCTCGAGACGCCGTCGGCACTCACGGCGCACATCACCGCGCGCGGACGCGAGCACGGGATGACGGTGATCCTCGACACGGCGCCGGCCGCCGAGCTCGATGCGGAGATCTGGCGGAGCATCG
>NZ_JAGYWT010000702.1:0-969 GCF_019279095.1 Microbacterium sp. BF1
GATCGCGCTGCGGGGGTCACCGGGGTCGGCGAGCACGGCCTGAACCAGCGGGACGACCCGCTCATCCGCAGGCATCGGCACCTCGCCCCAGTCGCTGGCGGCCTCGGGCAGCGGCTGCTGCAGCATCTCGATGAGCACCGACTGGATGCGCACGCGCAGGTCGGTGGGCATGTCGTTGATGCCGAGATGGAGGAGCATCTCCTGCACGGCGCGCGGTACCAGCACCCGGGTGATGTCATCGATCGGGGCGATCAGCGACGAGTCGGGAATGTAGGTGTAGCAGCCGATGGAGTCGGGTTCGTGATGGGCCGTGTGCGGGGTGCGCGCGGGGATCCACACGCCCTGTCCGGGGGCGAGGCGCCACCGTGCGTCCTGCAGGTGCACCCACACCGAGCCGCGGTAGCACCAGGCCAGCATCGGATCGGCGTGGCTGTGCGGCGGAGAGAGTGGGCGGGTGCCGGTGTCGTCGGCGGTGACCACGCCGGTGCCCATCAGGTACGGCTCGTTCACGGTCGACGGATACGTGGGGCTCGCCGCCCAGTCGTCCTGCCGATATGAGTTCATTCGTGCTCCGCGCGACGGCCGCCCCGAATGCTCGGGAAGATCGGTTCTGCCACCTCCGCCATGCTAACGGGGTGAGGCGCGACTGCTCCGTGAGGACCGATGATGGAGGTATGCCTTCCGCCCATCGCCCCGGTCTGCGCGTCTCTTCGGGTCTCACGATCCCCGAGGCCGAGCTGTCGTGGCGCTTCTCGCGGTCTTCCGGGCCCGGAGGGCAGGGTGTGAACACCGCCGACTCGCGTGTGGAGCTCGTCTGGGATGCGGCGAACTCGACGGTGCTCTCGCCGCATCAGCGGGAACGGCTCCTCGACCGGTTGAGCGGCCGTCTGGTGGATGGCGTGCTGACGATCGCCGCATCCGAGCACCGCGCGCAGCTGCGCAACAGGGACGCGGCGCGGGACCGGCTCG
>NZ_JAGYWT010000703.1:0-966 GCF_019279095.1 Microbacterium sp. BF1
CGAACACCCCGTCGATGTCGGGGGCACGCGCGAGCAGCCGCGTCATCGCCGCAGCTCCCTCGGCGTACGAGTACAGCGGCGCCTCCTCGACCAGGTCCGGGTCGAAGTCGGGGCCCAGTGCGTCGGTGAACCCCGCGAGGCGATCGGTGCCCGAGTCGCGGTCGAGCGCCGCGGCGATCATGCCGACGCGCCTACGTCCTGTCGCCATCAGGCGTGAGGTCACGGCGTTCGCGGCCCCGCGGTTGTCGACGCCGACCCAGGCCGCATCCACATCAGGGGGATGGCCCACGTAGGCGACGGGAAGGTCGAGTCGCATGACCGCGTTCGTGATCGGATCCTGCGCGCGGGCCGAGACGATCACTGCACCGTCCACGAAGCCGCCGTTGAGGTAGCGGGCGACGCGTTCCGTGTCGCGCACCGAGTCCACCACGAGGCACACCATCTGGTAGTCCGCCTCGGACAGCGTCTCGTTGGTACCGAGCATGATGGCGCCGATGCCAGCCGAAGATGTTGATCGCGACGAGGCCGACACCCGCCTGCTTCATGAGGCGCACATCCTAGAAGATCTACGACGTCTTCGCCGACGCCGCCACCCAGGTCTCTCCCGACTTCGCGTGGGGTCCGACCATGACCCAGACCTACGCCGACGTCTCGGACGGCTTCAAGGCCGCGGTCTCGGGCAGCGGAACCCTGCTCGACGCGATCGAGAAGGGCCAGACGGCGACCGTCGACGCGCTCAAGGCGGCGTCGATCCCCGTCACGGAGTAACGCCTTTCGGAGGCCCGCCCGTATGCTCATGGGCGGGCCTCCCTTTTCGTCTGGAGCGGCAATGAGCGAACTCGTCCATCTGACCTCCGGCGGCGTCAGCGTCGTCATCGACACGACCGGAGCGCGGCTGCTGCACTGGGGTGCGGCGCTCGACCCCGTCGACCTCGAGGCGCTCGCCGCGTCGTCGACCGGCGCCGT
>NZ_JAGYWT010000704.1:0-966 GCF_019279095.1 Microbacterium sp. BF1
TGCGAGCCCACGAGTTCGGGAGGGATGAGGGTGCCGGTCCACCGCTGGATGCGCTGACGCTCCACAGGGTCGTTCGAATCCGAGGCCCACACGCGCTGGGTGCGCCGCAGGACCTCGAGGTCGACACGGGCGCCGCCGCTCGCGCAGGACTCGATCTCCAGGGAGGGATGCCTCTCACGCAGCGCATCGAGCAGGGCGTAGAACGCGGCGGTCTGGGCGTGCACGGACGCGCGCCCGGTGTGCGAGGAGACGGCGGCGTGCAGGTCGCGGTTGTGGTCCCACTTGATGAAGTCGACCCCGATCTCCGAGACCAATCCGTCGATGCGATCGAGCAGGTGAGCGGCGGCGGCGGGGTTGGCGAGGTCGAGCACCTTCTGGTGCCGCCAGGTGGGCGAATCGGGCGATGCCTCGAGCACCCACTCCGGATGCTGCGTGGCGAGGTCGGACACCGGGTTCACCATCTCGGGCTCGAACCACAGGCCGAACTGCATCCCGAGGCCGTGCACGTGATCGGCGAGAGGTCGGAGGCCGTCGGGCCACTTGGCGTCGTCGATGTACCAGTCCCCGAGCCCCGACCTGTCGTCGGGGCGTCCGCGGAACCAGCCGTCGTCCAGGACGAAGCGCTCGACACCGACCGAAGCCGCGGCTTCGGCGAGCGTGAGAAGACGCGTCGGGTCGTGGTCGAAGTAGACCGCCTCCCACGTGTTGAGCACCAGTGGCCGCGGCGTCGTGGGGTGCGCGGAGAACGAGCGCACCATCCGGTGAAGCCGTGCGGCGACGGAATCCAGACCGCTCTCCCCGTAGGCGAGGTGCACCCGCGGCGAGACGTAGGTCTCCCCCGCCCCCAGTCGGATCTCGCCCGGCAGCAGCAGCTCTCCCCCGCCGAGCACCGCACCGTGCACTCCGGCACCCTCGGGCAGCCGCTCGACGCCGACCTCGACGTCGCCGCTCCACGCGACGTGCGCC
>NZ_JAGYWT010000705.1:0-960 GCF_019279095.1 Microbacterium sp. BF1
GCGGTGATCGTGACGGTCTGCCCGGGAAGGAGGCGCCCGGGGGCCGCCGCATCGGGCCACGTGTACACGAACCCGGTGAGCCCGGCGAGCGTGTTCGCCAGCGTGACGTCGTCGAGCGTGAGCGTGCCCGTGTTCCGGATCGTGAACGTGTAGTCGACCGTGTCGCCGAGCACGCCCGTGTCGCCCGCGGACAGGACTGCGGTCTGAGTCGTCTGGATCGAAGGCAGCCCGTTGGGCGCGCCGGTGCCGATGACGACGGGATCGGACTCGTCCGAGACCACGACTCCCTGCGGCGACGTGCCGAACGATGTGGCGACGTTCGTGATCGAGCCGGCATCGACGTCGGCCTGCGTGACCGTGTAGCGGGCCGTGCCGACGGCACTCGCACCCGGTGCGAGGATGCCGGTCACCGCGGGGAACGTGAGCTCCGGCGTGCTGACGCCCTCGAGTTCGTCCTCGAGGCGGATGAGACGCAGCGTCACGTTGCCGGTGTTGGTGACCTCGAAGTCGTACTCGATGACGCTGCCCACCGCTCCGCTGCCCGAGACGTAGGCACCGCCCTTGTCCGTGCGGATGGACGGGCTCTGCTCCTCGGTTGGGATCGGCGTGATCGTCGACTCCGCCCCCACCGGAGTGCCGTCAGGCGTGGTCGCCTGCACCGACGCCGTGTTCTCGACCGATCCGCGGTCGACATCCTCTTGGCTGATCGCGTAGGACGCCGTGGCGGTCGCGGTCTGTCCCGGTGCCAGCGAGCCGGCCGAGCCCGGCCAGTCGATCGCGATGTCGCCGATCCCGGGGAGCTCGTCGGTGATGGCGATGTCGGAGAGCGTCACGGTGCCGGTGTTCTCGATGCGGAAGCCGAAGGTGACGGCGTCGCCGAGACCGTTCGCGCCCGCGTCGGTCAGCTCGGCCGTCTTCTCGAACACGATGCCGGGTGCGGCGTCCACGCTCACCGTCGCC
>NZ_JAGYWT010000706.1:0-957 GCF_019279095.1 Microbacterium sp. BF1
GGACACTCCGATTCGGGTTTTCCGTAACATGCCCGCTCGTCTCTTCCTGCTTCGTTGACGCTCTTCGGCAGTACAGTTAGATAGCAAAAGAAGACAAGTCTTTTGTTTTGTCATGCTTTGAACAGGAGGACATCGACTCATGCCGCTACGTCATCCGGCTCCAGATCTTGTTGAACTTCAGTCACGTGTGCTCAACAAGGACGCCGATAGTGTGCGTGGGCTCCTGTTCACCCCTCCACTGGACGACTCGCGCTACCTCCACTGGGAGCAGTTGATCCGCCGGACTCCGCCAGACGGCCTCACTCATGATGAGTGGTGGTTTCGGCTCAAGCTCCAGCGCAGTGCCCAGATGCGAACGGTGCCGTTGCGAGCAAAGGACGGATCGTCCTTCACCTTCGCGATGACCGACGAAGTTCTGCAACTCACCGAGGAGATCGGACGCAGAGCCGGAGGCAGCGTAGCCGGGGGCGGCACTGCCATGACCCCGGGCGGCCGCGATCAGTTCATTGTTCGATCTCTCGTTGAAGAAGCGATCACATCGAGTCAACTTGAAGGCGCTTCTACGACCCGGCGGGTCGCCGTGGAGCTCCTGAGCACTGGACGAGACCCGCGGACTAAGTCCGAACGAATGATCCTCAACAACTACCGCGCTATGCGCCAGGTCACCGAGCTCTCGAGTGACCCGCTCACGCCCGGGTGGATTCTTGAACTGCACCGAATCCTTACCGAAGGAACCCTGAGCGACCCCGCAGGTGCCGGACGCATCGAAACTCCTGAGCACGAGCGAGTAAGCGTTTGGGCAGGGGAGGTCCAAGTTCACATACCACCTCCGGCAGAGGAGCTTCCCGATCGCCTAGGAGAGCTCAGCGCCTTCGCGAACGGCTCGTCGTCCGAATCGCCCTACATCCCTCCCATTGTCCGCGCGATCATCACCCACTTCATGTTCGGGTATGACCA
>NZ_JAGYWT010000707.1:0-949 GCF_019279095.1 Microbacterium sp. BF1
TCGATCACGGCGACCATGGCTCCGCGCACTCCCTCGGCCACGGTGCCGAGCACCGGAGCCGAGAGGTTCGTCGACCGCGCGACCGCTCTGGTGAAGGCGATGCCTGTCGGGGAACAGGCATCGACCGTGGTGATGGGACACGTGGCGGGGACCGATCCGGGCGCGCTCCGGGCGTACATGGAATCGGGCCTGGGCGGATTCATCCTGATGGGGGCCAACATCCCGGCATCCGAAGCTGAGCTGCAGGCGCTCACCGCCGCGCTCACGGTGGATCCGACGCTGCCGCCGCTCATCGCCGTCGATCAGGAGGGCGGTCTGGTCTCGCGTCTGAACGGCGACGACCATGCCGCTTCCACCTCGCTGAAGGGTCTTCCGGTGTCTGAGACTTCCGCGGCGTTCGCCGCGCGGGGCTCGTTGGTGGCACGCGCGGGGATCACCGTGAACTTCGGCACCGTGGCCGACTACACGGCCGATCCCGGCTCGTTCATCCATGGCCGTGCACTCGGCACCGATCCGGCCGGTGCGGCTGAGCGCGTGGCGGCTGCGACCGGTGCGCAGGAGCAGTTCCTCGCTTCGACGCTCAAGCACTTCCCCGGGCACGGTGCGGCGCCCGGCGACTCGCATCATGCGATCCCGAGCACGACGATGGGGCTCGAGGAGTGGCGTGCCACCGCCGCTGTTCCGTTCGCTGCAGGGATCGACGCGGGGGCCTCGCTGCTGATGTACGGGCATCTGGCCTACACGGCCGTCGACACCCTGCCGGCATCCCTCTCGCCGACCTGGCATGAGATCGCCAGGGACGAGCTCGGCTTCACGGGTGTCGCGGTCACCGACGACCTCGGGATGCTGCTCTCGTCGGGAGACCCGGCCTATGCGGACCCGGTCGCGAACGGAGTGGCGGCGATCGCCGCGGGGAACGACCTGGTGCTGATGGTCGCGGGCTCCGATG
>NZ_JAGYWT010000708.1:0-945 GCF_019279095.1 Microbacterium sp. BF1
GTTGGTCAGGGTGACCTCGCACCCCAGGGCGGCGAAGCGGTGCGTCAGATCCTGTTCGACGGACGACACGAGCAGGTCGAGGCCGGCGACGCCGATGCGACGGCCGTCGACCTCGGCGGGGACGGCGATCGTGATCGTGTACTCGTCGCTGCAGAGGTAGTCGACGTAGGGTCCGGCGACGTGCGGTTCGCCGGTGGCCATCGGCACGCGGAACCACTCCAGGGCGCTGTAGTCGATGTTCTCCTTGTTCAGCGACTGCGAGGCGAGCACGAGCTGCCGGCGGTCCTCACCCTGCCACCACGCGAGATGGCTGTGGGCATCGGAGAGGAGGTCGATCGCGGCGATGAAGCCCGCGCCGTAGACCGGGACGCCGGGGAGGTCGAGTGTCCTCAACGCACGCGGTTCCACGAGCGCGTCGATCCTCGAGCGCGTGAGCGGCCCGGCTGCCCTGGCGTCGAAGACCTCCGCGGCGAACGGGTCCACCCAGTCGAGCAGGGTGCGCACGGGCGCCGTGAAGTAGTCCTCCACGATCGCGGCTGCTGCCTGGATGGCGGTGTCGGTTGCTGTGTTCATCGCGTCCTCCTGTGCACGTCGATGCTGGTCCTCTGATCTACCCGGTCGCTGCCTGGAGCCGGATCAGCGCGTCGATGGTCTCGGCGGCCATGAGCTCGGTCCTCGCCCCGGCGGCATCGGGATCCCCGGCCTCCACGGCGTCGATGACGGCGGCCAGGTGGGCTCCCTGGCGCCGAAGGTTCTCTGTCTCGTGCGCGACGAGACGCAGGAAGGGCGAGAGCTCTGCCTGCAGCTTCATCTGCTCGCGGGTGAGGCGCGCCGACTGGCTCAACGCGACGATCTCGATCTGCACGTCGTCGAGCAGACGGCGCTGCGCTTCCGGGTCGAGCTCCTCGATCCGCTCCAGCCGGCGACGCAGCGGGTGCGTCGCCG
>NZ_JAGYWT010000709.1:0-944 GCF_019279095.1 Microbacterium sp. BF1
CGCGGCGTGGGCCTTCCAGCAGGCGATCGGGCTCGGCTGGTACTACGAGCAGTCGAATCCCCCGATGAGCACGCTGGGGCTCACGACGCTGCGGCGCCTGCTCGACGACCAGGAGCTGGCGACGCTGGACCGGTGACGTCGGCGCGGTGACGTCGGCGCGGTGACGTGCTCAGCGGTCGATGAACTCGGCGACGATCGGCGCGAGCGACGCCCCGATCTCTGCCGCGGGGCGCTTGTGCCCCTTGACCTCGAAGGTGTGGCCGGCACCTTCGACCCAGACCACGCGCGCATCCTGGCAGCTCGCGACGGCCTCCTCGAACTGGGCGATCGGCTGGATGAACGGATCGTTCGTCCCCTCGACGAACAGCTGCGGCACCGTGATGCCCGGCAGATGCTCGATGCGCGGCTTCTCCGGCCGCCCCGACGGATGCAGCGGATAGCCGAGGTAGGCGAGCCCGTCGACGAGCATGCCCTCGGCGACCGCCATCGACGCCATGCGTCCCCCATACGACTTCCCGGTCGCCCACAGGCTCGCTGAGGGGGCGGACTCTCGTGCGAAGGCTGCGACGGCGTTCCAGGTGGCGATCGCGTGCGCGGCAGGTCCCGGCATCCGTCGTCCCTGCTCCACGTACGGGAAGTTGAAACGCAGGGTCGAGAAGCCGCTCGCACCGAGCGCGTCGACGTAGCCCGTGAGGAACGGGTGGTCCTTGCCGGTACCCGCGCCGTGCGCGACGATCACCGTCGCCCCGTTGTCACCGGGGGTCCAGTCCGCGGAGACGACAGTGGGACCGTTCGAGAGTTCGACCGGGATCTGGACCATCAGACGGAGAGTGCGCAGATCGCCGTCATGCCCGCTCGCCCTGGATGCCGTCCGCATCGGGGGCGGCATCGGGCTCGACCGGCGTCACCGTCGACGCAGCGGCAGTCCCGGCTTCCGGCGTCGC
>NZ_JAGYWT010000071.1:0-8105 GCF_019279095.1 Microbacterium sp. BF1
GCCGTCGATCTGCGAGTACGCGGTGACGCCGTCGGGGAACTGCGAGAAGTCGATCTCGGAGCCCGAGTAGTCGCTGAACAGGTCGGGGTAGTTGATGACGTTCTTCTGGAAGGCGTTGTTCTGCATCCGACGAACTGCCGGAGCGCGCGGCTCTCGGCTCTCGCGCACGAAAGGTGATCGACGACGGAATCGTCGACCTGGTGACCGGATTCCGCGTCGCCGAGTTCCGGCAGGAGGCCGAAGGGCTGACGGTCATCGCCGAAGACGGGCGCGTCGTCAGGGGCGTCGGGCGCATGTTCGCGCTCACGGGTTTCCGACCCGACCTGCAGATGCTGCGCGAGCTCAGGACCGACCTGGATCCCACGCTCGAAGCCGTCGCCGGTATCGCATCCGAGATCGATCCGAACATCCACTCCTGCGGATCCGTGGGTGCGACCGGGGCGCGTGAGCTCGTGCAGCCGGAGCGAGGATTCTTCATCGTCGGCGCGAAGTCCTACGGTCGGGCGCCGACCTTCCTCGCGCTGACGGGCTTCGAGCAGGTGCGCAGTGTCGCCGCTCACCTCGCCGGCGATCACGAGGCAGCTGATCGCCGCGAACTCAGGCTTCCGGACACCGGGGTGTGCGGAGGGGCCGGCGACTTCGATGACAACGCGGGCAGCTGCTGCGCCGCCCCCTCCACGCTGCAGATCGGTGCGCGGCCCGTCGTCGTCGGCTGATCGAGCTCGGAGGGAGCGGCGACCAGGGGCCCTCTCCCGGGCCTCGTCGCTCGAGGAGAAGGCAGATACCCGGCACCGGAGTTCACCTCGTCAGCGGCGCCCCGCCAGCATCGAGCCGTTCCAGCACTCGCACTGCTTCACCTGTGCCGTCGTCGCCGGAGATGCACTGCGCGAGTGTTTCTGCACTGTCGGCGTAGCTTTCTGTCGAGACGAGCTCGTCGATGCCCACTGCGAGAGTCGCCGCTGTCGCTCTCCGCAGCGGGAGAGGGCGCGGCCCGGCCCCGAGCGCGTGCACTCGGGATCCCCAGAACGGCTGGTCTCCCAGCACCGGGCAGATCAGGCTGGGGCGACCCGCCCTGAGACCGGCCGCTGTCGTCCCTGCCCCGCCGTGATGCACGACGGCAGCGACGCGGGGGAAGAGCCACCGGTGCGGGGCTTCGTCGATGACGTGGATGCGCGGGTCGGAGATGTCGTCGAGGCCGCCCCACCCCTTCGCGACGACGGCTCTGACCCCGGCGTGCCGGACAGCCTCGAGGACCGTCTTGCTCCGTTCCGCTGAGGGTTTTCCGAACCCCATGCTCCCGAAGCCGATGTAGATCGCAGGACCGGCTTCGAGGAATTCCCTCAGCGCCGGCGGTGGCGTCCACTCGTCGCTGTCGTTCTCAGGGAACCAGTAGCCGGTGATGTGAGCGGAATCCGGGTAGTCGGCAGGCGGCGGAACCACATGGGGGCTGAAGGGGTAGAGGACCGGTACGCGTTCGCCATCACGGTGCAGATAGTCGCTCATCCGGCTGGTTCGTCGCATCCCCAACGTCTGAGTGCGGAACCGATTGATCATCCCCCCATAGGCGAGGGCCGTGAAGCGGTTGAACTGATAGCTCAGATGGTTGACGGGGCCGGGAAATCGGCGAGCCACGAACGGGATGGCGAAGTCGCGCGTCGGAGTGAGGAAGGGGAGTGGGAGCGAGGCGACGAAGGGAATGCCGAGTCGCTCGGCTATGTGGACTCCGGCCAGCGCCTTCGGGTGAGACACGATGACGGTCGGATCGACCTTCTGCGCCACCGTCCACTGCTCGGAGAGGGAGCGTCGCATCGCCTGTGACATGTGCCGGGCGAGCGTCGCTGCTTCGACAGGACCCCGTGAGTCCGCCATCAGTGCTCGCATTTCATCGTGCATCGCGTCGCCCATGGGTTCGAACCGGATGCCACGTCGCTCGAGGTCTTCTCGGTAGACGCCGGGCGCGGACAGGGTGACCGCATGCCCCTCCCGCTGAAGCCGTGATGCAAGGGCGACGTAGGGGTCGACATCACCTCGGGTGCCGAACGTGAAGATGAGTGCGCGCATCGACTCAGCCGTTCACGTCGCGGTGGCGGAGCGCACACGCTCATGTGGCGATGTCGGGTCGTTCTCTCCCTTGTCCGAGCTCGGGCCGCTGTGCCCGCCCAGCGCTTCCTTCGCAGCGACGAGCAGACGATCGTCCGAGTAGAGACCGTGCGTGTACAACTCCAGCACAGGGATGGTCGAGCGCTCCAGCAACGAGGTCGTCAGCGAGCTCTCTCCGAAGGCCCGGGCGAGGTGGCGACGCAGGATGACCGGCCCCAAGCCGTAGAGCGTGATGTACACGGCTGTCGCTTCGAGATCGGACTGCTCGCGCATCGTTCCAGCCGCGACCTGTTCTCGGAGCATCTCTCTGGTACCGGCGAGGAACGTGTCGAAGAGCCGGTCGGACGCGGTGGAATCGTCGACCAGCATCCCGGCGAGGTAGTCCAGGGCGACGCTGCGCTTCTCCAGCGAATCCAGCGCCTCTCGCAGCAGGTGTGAAGCGTCCGCACCGGTCATGCCGTCGCGCTCGGAGAGGAACTCGCTCACGACGTGCGCGTCACACGCCTCCCGCAGCCCATCCTTGCTTCCGAAGTGGTGCAGGATCAGAGCCGGGCTCACGGCAGCGTCCTGTGCGATCTGACGCAGGCTGGTGCCAGCGAAACCCTGCTGGCCGAACCGTGTGATCGCCGCGTCGCGAATGCGCGCTCTGGTCGTGAGGTCTGCGGATGCTGAACGCATATTCAGAATGCTAAACGAATGTTCAGCGAAATCCAGCCACCATGCGAGGGGTGGAAAGCGCCGAGACGCCCTCCACCCCTCGACCGTCGTGGGGTCAGCCCGCGGCGGGGGCGATCTCGTTGGGCGTCACGTCGAGCTCGGTGCTGGCGAGCACCTTGCCGGTGGTGAGGTCCACAGCATGAACGCTGTTGGCGGCAGGCTCGGTGACGTACGCGATGTTCCCGGCGACGACGATGGCGGGGTGGGCGTCCTGCCACTCGGCCGGACCTTCCCACGCCTTCACGACCGGGAAGCTGTCGGTGATGTCACCGGACTCCGGATCGAGCACATGGATGGCACCGTCGCTGCTGAGGATGTAGGCGAGGTCCTTCGGCCCGCGGACGATGTCGCGGAACGTGTACTCGACGCCCTCGGGAAGATCGACGACCTCGAGGGTCTTGGCCGCGGTGTCGATCAGCGTCATCCCTCAAGTCCCTGAAGAATCAGCCGGGCGCCCAATTGGTGCGCCGCCGGGGCAGAGTGTTCGTCATCAACAAGCTCAGCCCGCGCTTCAAGGGGCGACAGGGGTGAGTGCGACGCGAAGGGGCCCGGCGGAATGATCCGCCGGGCCCCTTCGCCGTGCGCCTCGTCGACGTGATCGCGACGGTGCCGAACGGATGAGACGGGCGTCTCAGATCTGGGCGAGCTGTGCGAGGAACTCGTCGGCCATCGCCACCTGGCTCGCGAGCTTCGCGCGACGAGCGCCGGCCTCGTCGCGGAGCGCGCTGAGTCTTGCGCGCAGCTGCTCATCCTCGGGTGTATCGACCAGGGCGTCGACGACGTCGAGGAGCGCCCGCATCTCGTCCAGCGAGTAGCCCAGGGGTTTCATCCGTCGCACGATCATGAGTCGTGCGACGTCCCTCGGCGTGTAGAGCCGGAACCCGCCCTCCGTGCGACCGGAGGGAATCACCAGTCCGACGTCCTCATAGTGGCGAAGCGTGCGGAACGACAGGGAAGTCTGTTCGGCCACTTCGCCGATGCGCATAGTCTGCACGTTCTCCACTGATCCGCCTTCGTCGATTCGTCAGCAAACCTCACGTTACGTTAGAGTCTGCGAGTGTGCCCCTTCGGCATCCCCATTCTTCCGCGTCGAGCTGTTCGGCGCCTGCGTGTCCGCGCGCGCATCGCCGCTCGTTCGCGAGCCCGACTCAGGAGAGCACATTGACTGCTGTCATTCCGACCAAGGACAGCGCATCGCGCTATCGGATCGAACCCACCGTCCTGCAGGCGCTGCGCAGTCCCAGGCTTCTCACCCGCGAGGTCCTCGCGGGCCTCGTTGTCGCGTTGGCGCTGATCCCCGAGGCGATCGCCTTCTCGATCATCGCCGGCGTCGACCCCCGGGTGGGTCTGTTCTCCTCCTTCGTGATGGCGGTGGCCATCGCGTTCCTCGGTGGCCGCCCGGCGATGATCACCGCGGCGACGGGAGCCATCGCGCTCGTGATCGCCCCGGTGGCCCGAGAGTACGGGATGGACTACTTCATCGCCACGGTGCTGCTGGGTGGGCTGATCCAGATCGTGCTGGCCCTCCTCGGCGTCGCCAAGCTCATGCGCTTCATTCCTCGCTCGGTCATGGTGGGCTTCGTGAACGCGCTCGCGATCCTCATTTTCACCGCTCAGCTGCCGCAGCTGTTCGGCGTGCCGTGGCTGGTGTACCCGCTGGTCGCCGTGGGGTTGGCGATCCTGTTCCTGATGCCGCGCATCACGAAGGTGGTCCCGGCTCCGCTGGTGACGATCGTGCTGCTGACAGCGGCCGTCGTGGTGTTCGGATGGAGCGTGCCGAACGTGGGTGACCAGGGTGAGCTTCCGCAGAGTCTGCCCGAACTCTTCATCCCGGAGGTGCCATTGACCCTGGAGACACTCGGGATCATCGGCCCGTTCGCTCTCGCCATGGCGGTCGTCGGCCTGCTCGAGTCGCTCATGACGGCCAAGCTGGTCGATGACATCACGGACACCCACTCCCGCAAGACGCGCGAGGCGTGGGGCCAGGGCGTGGCGAACGTGCTCTCCGGTGCCTTCGGCGGAATGGGCGGATGCGCGATGATCGGCCAGACGATGATCAACGTGAAGGCCTCGGGCGCGCGCACGCGCATCTCGACGTTCCTCGCCGGTGTCTTCCTCCTCGTCCTTGTTCTCGCGCTCGGCGACGTGGTGGCGATCATCCCGATGGCGGCGCTGGTGGCTGTGATGATCCTCGTTTCCGTCGCGACCTTCGACTGGCACAGCATCCGCCCCTCGACGTTGCGTCGGATGCCGAAGAGCGAGACGGCCGTCATGCTCATCACTGTCATCGCGACGGTGTGGACGCACAACCTCGCTATCGGCGTCATCCTCGGAGTGCTCACCGCGATGGTGATGTTCGCCCGACGGGTCGCACACTTCGTCACCGTTACGCGCACTGTGGTGGACGAGGAGGGGATCGCTGCCGCTCGCTACGAAGTCGTCGGGGAGCTGTTCTTCGCGTCGAGCAACGACCTGACGACCCAATTCGCGTACGCGGAAGATCCGGACCGGGTCGTCGTCGACATGACCCGGTCGCACATCTGGGACGCCTCGACCGTTGCTGCTCTCGATGCCGTCGTCACCAAGTACGAGCGCCTCGGCAAGTCCGTCACGATCCATGGCCTCAACGACACCGCGGCGGCGTTCCGTCAACGGCTCACGGGCAATCTTGGGACAGGGCACTAGCAGGCGGCAAGGTGACGAACAGGTGAACTCCTCCGTCGGAGATTGCAGGGGGTATCGATGAGTGTCAATATAGACACATGTCGATTCAACAGGTTGAGCTGGTCATCATCGGGTCCGGCCCTGCGGGGTACACCGCGGCCGTGTATGCGGCGCGCGCGGGTCTTTCCCCTGTGGTGCTCGCCGGGTCCGTGACCGCGGGCGGCGCGCTGATGACCACGACCGAGGTCGAGAACTTCCCCGGGTTCGTCGATGGTGTGCAGGGGCCCGAGCTGATGGAGTCGATGCGCGCGCAGGCGGAGCGCTTCGGCGCCCGCATCCTTCTCGACGACGCGGTCCTGGTCGACCTCGACGGCCCCCTCAAGACCGTGGAGACGGGCTCCGGCGAGACCTTCCTCGCTCGCGCCGTCATCCTGACGATGGGCTCCGCCTACCGCAAACTCGGCATCGCGGATGAGGAGAGACTCACCGGCCGCGGCGTCTCGTGGTGCGCCACCTGCGACGGCTTCTTCTTCCGCGAGCAGGAGATCGTCGTCGTCGGCGGCGGGGATTCTGCGATGGAGGAGGCGCTGTTCCTCACCCGCTTCGCCTCGAAGGTCACCGTCGTGCACCGTCGGGGTGAGTTCAGGGCCTCGAAGATCATGGCGCAGCGCGTGCTCGACCACCCCAAGATCGAGATCGCGTGGAACAGCGAGGTCGCAGGCCTCATCGGTGCGGAGAAGGTGGAGGCGGTGGAACTGCGCGACACCGTGGCCGGTGCCGAGCGGAAGCTGCCGGCTACGGGAGTCTTCGTCGCGATCGGGCACGATCCGCGCTCCGAGATCGTCGCCGGACTCGTCGACACGGATGCCGACGGCTACGTGCTCGTCGAGCACCCCTCCACTCGCACGAACGTGTCGGGAGTCTTCGCCGCCGGTGATCTGGTCGACCACACCTACCGCCAGGCGATCACCGCCGCAGGCACCGGATGTGCTGCAGCGCAGGATGCGCAGCACTACCTCGCGGCTCTCGACGAGGCAGAGCCCGTCATCCCCGAGAAGCGGGAGGCGCTCCTCGCATGAGCACGGCGACCGTACCCACCACCGCACCTTCCACGCGCCGCCTGTCGACCCTCGACCGGTGGCTGCCGCTCTGGATCGGCCTGGCCATGATCGGCGGCATCGTCATCGGCCGCTTCATCCCCGGCGCCTCCGACCTCCTGGCCCGCCTCGAGGTCGGTGGGATCTCGATCCCGATCGCCCTCGGCCTGCTGGTGATGATGTACCCGGTGCTCGCGAAGGTCCGCTACGACAAGGTCGCCGCCGTCACCGGCGACAAGAAGCTGCTGCTCTCGTCGCTGGCGCTCAACTGGCTCGTGGGCCCGGCGCTGATGTTCGCCCTCGCGTGGGCGTTCCTGCCCGACCTGCCCGAATACCGCACGGGCCTCATCATCGTGGGGCTCGCGCGCTGTATCGCCATGGTCGTCATCTGGAACGACCTCGCCTGCGGCGACCGCGAGGCCGCGGCCGTGCTCGTCGCCATCAACTCGGTCTTCCAGGTCGTCGCCTTCTCGCTGCTCGGCTGGTTCTACCTCACCGTCCTTCCGGGTTGGCTCGGACTCGACTCACAAGGGTTGGACATCTCGATCGGACAGATCGCGCTGAACGTCCTGATCTTCCTCGGCATCCCCCTCGTCGCGGGATTCGCCTCCCGCTTTATCGGGGAGCGTACGAAGGGACGCGACTGGTACGAAGACAGCTTCCTCCCGAGGATCGGCCCCTGGGCGCTCTACGGCCTGCTGTTCACCATCGTGCTGCTGTTCGCCCTGCAGGGTGAGCAGGTCACGAGTCGTCCGTGGGATGTCGCCCGGATCGCACTCCCGCTGCTGGCGTACTTCGCGATCATGTGGTTCGTCGGCCTGTTCACCGGCAAGGCGCTCGGCCTCGGATACGCACGATCGTCGACCCTGGCGTTCACCGCCGCCGGCAACAACTTCGAGCTCGCGATCGCCGTCGCGATCGGCACGTTCGGTGCGACATCCGGCCAGGCCCTCGCCGGAGTCGTCGGCCCGCTGATCGAAGTCCCTGTTCTCGTCGGACTCGTCTATGTCTCGCTCTGGGCCGCCCGGCGCTGGTTCCACACCGACCCGTACACCGCTGAGAGGATCTCGTCATGAATGTCACCCCGACGACCGCAGACGACACTTGCAGTCCCGTCGCCACGCATGCGATCGGGCAGGAGGCTGCCTCCTCGGTTGCTGCGACGTTGAAGGCTCTGTCGGATCCGCTGCGGCTGCGGATGCTGTCGGCCATCGCGTCCGACCCGCGCGGAGAATCGTGCGTGTGCGACCTCGCCGAGCTCGCCGAGGTGTCGCAGCCGACCGTATCCCACCACCTCAAGGTGCTCAAAGACGTCGATGTCCTCACCTCCGAGCGGCGAGGAACCTGGGTCTGGTACCGGATCACCCCGGGCCGGCGCCGCGCGGTCACGGCATTGCTGGGGCGGGCACTTTCGGCGGACCTGGGGTGGTGAGCGCCGTTCTCTTGGAGAAATCTCCGTCGCGTCTAGTTGTCTATTGCGGTCAACCCACTGTCGTCGAAGACCAGTATTGCGCCGTCGTTTGTGGT
>NZ_JAGYWT010000710.1:0-937 GCF_019279095.1 Microbacterium sp. BF1
TCTCCCCGGCATCCATCCAGGTCTGCAACCAGTCGTTCATGCGCATGTCCCCCGGCGAGCTCGAAGAGCCATGATCCCCTCGGGTGACCCCCATCGACACAGCACCACCGGTCTTGCGAGATCGAGCACCACAACTACCTGCCGTTCGGTTTCGGTGAGTTCGCCCATTCTCCCGATGGCCTGTCGAGTCTGAGCGGGACGGTCAACGGGGATCCCTGTCTCCACACAGGAGTGCCGACTGCGCGATGAAGCGTGTGCAGCGGTGAGGATCATCTTACTGCGGATGATCTTGTCTGGTCCGATATGTCAGCCTGCGCTGAGATCTCGCACGCGGCTGATCGGTCGACTACGGGGTCGGCGAAGAGGAGATGCGCCAGAGGAAGGAGCGGAGGTCCGCGATCTCCGGGGCGCTGAAGCTCGACATGAGAGTCTCCACCGCTTCCTGTCCGAGCTGATTCGCCTCGGCCAAGACCTCGGCTCCGGCCGGCGTGGTGGTGGGGATGCGCACCTTGCGGTTCGAAGGGTGCGCGGTGCGCACGAGGAGGCCGTCGTTCTCGAGGCGATCGATGATGCCGCCGAGGGTGGTCTTGTCCAGACCGACGATCTGAGCGATCTCCGTCTGGGTATGTCCTGCTCCGTCTCCTGCGACGGAGAGGACGAGGGTGTCGCGCACATCTCGAAGCCCGACCGAGCGACAGGCTTCATCGAACGTCGCCGTCAGGGCGCGTTCGGACTGACGCAACATCCAGACGAGCGCCGCGCCCTCCGGACCCTCGATGGTCGCGCACGGCGCGATCGAGGGTGTGGAGAGATCGATGTCGGGGAGCACGTCCTCATTGTACTCAGGCATATCAGACCTCCCAGGATCATCTGTTGTAAGATGATCTTGCTCCGTGCAAAGCATCATCCTGCGTCGGGCCGCAGGGTTCCTCCCGTG
>NZ_JAGYWT010000711.1:0-933 GCF_019279095.1 Microbacterium sp. BF1
GGCGAGACGCTTCCGCCGGTGAGCGCCAGCTCGAAGCCACCACCCGTGAGCGGCAGCTCAGTACCGGCTGCTGCGACCCCAGGATCGTGGTCGCAGCTCGCGGCTGCGTCGTGGCCGTGTGACACCGTGATCGTCGCGGTGTACGAGCGCGAGCCGTTGAAGGCGACGGCGTAGGAGCCCTCACCGTCGGACGGCGGGCGGAACGTCAGCGTCAGGCTGCCGTCGCCGGCGGCGGTGTTCCCCGAGACGGCTGCCTTCCCGGCGTTGAGGCCGGACACCGAGACGTTGACGTTCTCGGACGGAAGGAAGTAGCCCGGCCCGAAGACGATGGTCGAGACTTCGCAGATGTCGATGATCGGGTCGCCGACCTTGGCGCCCGGAGGCGACGGGTAGGAATCGGAGGACGCGGCCGGAACGGTCGGCGCCGCCGTTGCGACGGCGGGCGCGACGAGTACGAGCGCGCCAGCGGTGAGGCTGATGGCAGCCAGTTTCTTCAGCATGATTTCTCCCCAGAATTTCACGCGGAATCGCCTTCGGACACACCCCTGCGTCCGACTGCGTGATGTCTTCCTGCCCCCACGGCAGAATTGCAGACACCAGATATTCCCCAGTGAGTCCACAGTACCTTATCGGCAGGGGAAAGTCACGATGCGCAGCGAAGAGGTTCCCGTGTCGTATCCGGGGTGTCGATCATCGGGGTGTGCAGCACTTCGGTCAGGCGCTCTCCTGCGCCGCTTCCCTGGAACTCGATCGTGATGGTGGTCGACTCTCCTGGAGCGAGGGACACCTCGTGCTGCACGACGGAGCGATCATCGAGCATGGCCGTCTGCACGCCCTCCTCGGCGCCGTCCCTGTCGATGTGGGAGGGCGTCGCGCCCGCCGGGCCGTAGATCGCGATCAGGGTGCGCACCGTGCCGGGGGGCACCCCGTACG
>NZ_JAGYWT010000712.1:0-933 GCF_019279095.1 Microbacterium sp. BF1
CTCGCCACCGATGAGTTCGACCGCACGACCACCGGTGGGTGGGGTGCTGCCGACCTCGGCGGAGCCTGGGCGCTGTCCGGTGGCAACGCCGCACTCAGCACGGCCGGCGGGAAGGGCGTCGTGACGCTCGCACCGTCGCAGACGCGAGAGGCACGCCTGGGTGTCTCGGGGACGAGCACCGTGCTCGACGCGACGTTCTCGTCTGACGTCGCCTCCGTCGGCGGGACAGCGAGCATCACGCTCCACGGGCGCACGGTCGGCACGTCGACGTACTCCGCGCGGGTGCGCCTCGAGCCGGCCGGGGTGATCCGCCTCTACATCCTGCGAGACGAGACGGCGATCGGCAACAGCTACGTCCTGCCCACGACCTACACGCCGGGTCAGGTGCTCCACGCGCGCCTGTCCGTCGCCGGGACCAACCCCACGACCCTCGCCGCCAAGGTGTGGGTGGAGGGGCAGACGGAGCCCGCCGGCTGGCAGCTCCAGGGCACCGACACCACCGCCGCCATGCAGGCCGCAGGAGGCGTGGGCATCAAGACGTCGATCAGCTCGGCATCGACCAACGCCGCCACCAAGCTCTCGTTCGAGCGCTTCGCGGTGGTGGTCCCCCAGTAGGGGACCGACGAGAAGGGGGCGGGGCCGTCACGGCCCCGCCCCCTTCTGCGTCACCGCGCCGAGGAGGTCACGTCCGCGCGTACTCCGGGGTGATGCGTCCGACGGCTCCGAGGATGCGGCCCTGCGCGAACCAGGTACGGCGGCGCAGAACGGCCTCTTCCGCGGTCCTGCCGCGCCAGCGCGCCACGAGACCCCGGCAGGAGAAGACGACCAGACGCACGATGCCGCCCACCAGATGTATGGCGCGCAGGGCGAGCTGCCGTACGAGCGAGCCGTCACGCGTCAGCAGGCGCGTGCGCATCTGCCCCTGGGAAATCG
>NZ_JAGYWT010000713.1:0-929 GCF_019279095.1 Microbacterium sp. BF1
CCCGACGCCATCTCCGGCACGAGCTCCTCGAAGGCGACGGCGAGCGGCTGCGTGCCGACGAGCTGCGCACGGGCCTGGTCGATCTCGCCGATCTGCACGCTCGCACCGAGGCTTGCGGTTCCCTCATCGGGAAGCTGCCGTCCGAGCAGCCCGCGCAGCAGCGTCGACTTCCCCGCGCCGTTGGGACCGGTGATCCCGATCCGCTCCCCCGCGTTCACCTGGAGCGATACCGGACCGATCTGGAAGGATCCCTGCCGGAACACGGCCGAGCTCAGCGTCGACACGACCGAGCTGGAGCGCGGCGCCGAACCGATCGTGAACTCGAGCTGCCACTCCTTGCGCGGCTCCTCGACCTCTTCGAGCCGGGCGATCCTGCTCTCCATCTGACGCACCTTCTGCGCCTGTTTCTCGCTCGACTCCGCAGAGGCCTTGCGTTTGATCTTGTCGTTGTCGGGCGCCTTCTTCATCGCGTTGCGCACGCCCTGGCTCGACCACTCGCGCTGGGTGCGAGCACGGGCGACGAGGTCGGCCTTCTTATCGGCGAACTCGTCGTACTTCTCGCGCTGGTGACGACGGACCGTGGCCCGCTCCTCCAGGTACGAGTCGTAGCCGCCGCCGAAGACCCGGTTGCTACCCTGCGCGAGGTCGAGTTCCAGCACCCTGGTCACGCAGCGGGCGAGGAATTCACGGTCGTGGCTCACCACAACGACACCGCCGCGGAGTCCGCGCACGAAGGCCTCCAGCCGCTCGATCCCGTCGAGGTCGAGGTCGTTGGTCGGCTCATCCAGCAGCGCGATGTCGTCACAAACGAATGGGAAGATCGAGCGCTTCCACCGCACCCTCGCCGACGGCTGGGCATACGCGAAGCTCTATCCCTCAGAGACTGAGCGCCGCAAAGCACTCCCGGGCTGGCTGCACTTCTACAATCA
>NZ_JAGYWT010000714.1:0-918 GCF_019279095.1 Microbacterium sp. BF1
ACGTGATCGATCTTGGCCCCGGCGCGGGCGACGCCGGCGGGACCGTAGTTGCAACTGGCACGCCCGTCCAGGTCGCGGATAAGGGCGTCGGTGCTTCCGCGAGCTACCTCGCCGCCGCACTGCAGGCAGCGACCAACGTGACCCCATAGTGACGAGCGTGCCGCTGTGCGATATGAGAATCGGACAGCGGCACGCTCGACGAGGTCGTGGTCTCAGGCGGGGAGCTTCGAGGCCAGGACGTCCAACTTCTCAATCGTCGGCTCGCTGAACAGTTTGCCGGTCTGCTCGCCGAGAGCGGTCGCAACCGGGCCAGACAGGTGCGCGTCGCGGCCGGCGTCATCGGGGAACACGTCGAAGATCCCGAAGGAGGACGGGCCGAGACGGATCGCGAACCACGCGACGGTGGCAGGTTCCTCCTCGACGAGCCCTCGCCCGATGCCGAGGAATTCCTGGACCTCGTCTTCCTTGCCGGGCAGGGCCTCCAGCCTGACAAGCAGTCCCTTCGTCACGCTCATCACATCACCTCTTCCTGGGTCGAATTGCCCGCTAATAGGGCGAGTTGTCCCAGGGCCGGCTGGCTCTGGGGGCAGGTCCCGCCACGCGATCCCGGCCCGGTACCGGTAGATGATCCCCTCCACCAGCGTGCGGTGATCACGAAACGTCTACCTCGCTTACCATCCGGGGCCGGCATGAACGGCTCGACCAGTTCCCAGTCGCCATCCGAAAGCACCCTCATCCGCGACATGCTGTCCAGAATCGCGGGTCACCCCCACGCGATCGGGAGACACGCCCTAGCTGTGATGTCCAGGGACGTTGTTTCGGCGACACGGCCGTGAAGAGCTGAGAGGTGAGGGCCTCCGGTTGTGAAGTGGAGCTGTTGAGTTCAACCGCTTCAGGAACCAGGAGGCCCTCGTGTCC
>NZ_JAGYWT010000715.1:0-918 GCF_019279095.1 Microbacterium sp. BF1
CGCGTAACAGACGCCCTTCGCCCGCGCTCGATCATCGAGAGCTGGCTGCTGGGCCAGGCCGGTGGCGGCGCCGTCGCCGATGTGCTCTACGGTGCGGTGAACCCCTCGGGCAAGCTCACCGAGACGGTGCCCGTGCGGCTCGAGGACAACCCGTCCTTCGGCAACTTCCCCGGCGAGTTCGGACACGTGCGCTACGGCGAGGGCCTGCTGGTCGGCTACCGCTGGTACGACGCGAAGGGTCTCGACGTGACCTTCCCGTTCGGCCATGGACTCTCGTACACGACGTTCGAGTACACCGGTGCGACGGCCGAGGTCGGAGCGGACGGCGGTATCGTCGTGCGCCTCGACGTCACCAACTCCGGCGACCGCGATGGCCGCGAGGTCGTGCAGGTCTACGTCGCACCGACGACCTCGATCGTGCAGCGCGCGCCCCGCGAGCTCAAGGCATTCTCCTCGGTCGCCCTGGCCGCGGGGGAGACCCGCTCCGTCGAGCTCGTCGTGCGGCGTGAGGACCTCGCCTACTGGGACATCCGCGTCGACCGCTGGGTCGTCGAGGGTGGCGAGTACACCGTCGAGGTGGCCGCCTCCAGCCGTGACACCCGCTCCCGTGTCTCGGTCGAGATCTCGGGTGACGCGGTGCACCAGGAGCTGACCATGAACTCCTCCGTCGGGGACCTGATGACACACCCGATCGCCGGACCCATCGTGCAGCAGGCGCTCGGCGGCCTGATGGGCGGGCTCGGCGGAGACGCGGCCGCGGCATCGATGATGCCGAACGACGAGGCGATGCAGAAGATGATGGCGTCCTTCCCGATCGGACGCCTCGCCGGATTCCCCGGGCTTCCCGTCGACTTCGCGCAGATCGAGCAGCTGATCGCGGCGGCGAACGCCGGCGGTCCCACGGCCGGTTGAGCCGCG
>NZ_JAGYWT010000716.1:0-917 GCF_019279095.1 Microbacterium sp. BF1
TCTGCGGCCGAAGCCTCACCGTCGCCGAGCGCGGCGAGAACGAGCTGCTCCGTCGCCGAGCGCGAGATCGACACGGGCTCACCCGCACCGTGCAGGATCGCCAGAGCGCGATCCACGTCCTCCTGGCGCAGTGCGCGGTCACCGCTGAGGAGATTGCAGTAGCGGATGTAGCGATCGAGGAGGCTCGACAGTGCTCGTCTTTCGAACGGCTTCACGAGATAGCCCACCGCCCCAGAGCGCAGCGCTCTGCGCACCGTGGCGGCGTCGTCGGCCGCGGAGATGAGGATCGCGTCGATCCCGGATTCCCGCACGAGCGCGATGCCGTCCCCGTCGGGAAGGAAGACGTCGGCGATCAGGATATCGGGGCGAGACGCGCGCACGCTGTCGCGGGCCTCGGCGAGAGAGCGCACCGTTCCCGTCACGGCGAAGCCGGGATGATCGTCCACGATGCCCTGGTGCAGCTGGGCCACCCGGAAATCATCGTCGAGGATGAGCACGCGTACAGGCTCGGTCATGTGTTCTCCTTCTCGTCGGGTGAGGTCCGTGCCACGGCTCCGCCGATGCGCGCGGCGAACACCGCACCGCTGTCGGCACCGCCCTGATCGATGACCCAGAGGTCCCCGCCGCTGCGACGGGCGATCTCGGTGGAGAGGGGGAGGCCGATGCCATGCCCGTGCACGTCGTCGTCCGTGGTCCCCTCCCTCGGCTGTGCCGGCGACGGCTCGATACCTCCGAGGCCGGGTCCGGAGTCGGAGACGGTGAACACGAGGGCATCGCCGTCATCCAGCAGTGCCACCTCGACCCAGCGCGGGGTCCGCTCGCCCGAGACGGCGGCGGTCACCGCGTTGTCGATCAGGTTGCCGAGCACGGCCGCGACGTCCTCCGCCTCCTGCACGGTGCCGATCAGCTGGGTGTCC
>NZ_JAGYWT010000717.1:0-905 GCF_019279095.1 Microbacterium sp. BF1
CACGCCGAGGACGCGAGCAGATCAGCGAGCGCCGGCAGGGGCGCCGCGACGCAGGCGAGGAGCCCGATCACTGTCGCCAACGGAGCCGCCGGAGCGGCGATCAGGTTCGCGGCGACGCCGATCAGAGACTGCTGCGGCGCGAACAGTGCGATGATCGGCCCGCACGCGAGCTGTGCCGCCAGCGGCACAGCGACGGCCAGGGCGACGGGATGGGGCATGCCCCGGCTCATGCCCCGCGCTAGCGGTGGAGCGAGGAGGATCAACGCGCCGGAGGCGACCACCGACAGAGCGAACCCGGGTGTCGCCGCCAGCCATGGATCCGCCAGCAGAATCCCGGTCGCGCACAGGGACAGCATGCCGGCGCCGGCGCTCGGCCTGCCCAGGAGCACCGTGAGCATGCCCACAGCCGCCATCACGCCTGCCCGGATCACGCTCGGCTCAGGAGTGACCAGGACGACGAATCCGGCAAGCCCTGCGAGGGAGAGCCCGACGCGCATCCCTCGCCCGCCGCCGCACACTGCCGCGAGCCAGAAGAGTGCACCGACGACGATCGCGCAGTTCGCACCGCTGACGGCGGTGAGGTGGCTGAGGCCGCTGATGCGCATGTCTTCGTTCAAAGCAGGCGTCACCGCACGGGTGTCGCCGACCGCGAGGCCGGGTAGAAGGCCGGATCCTGGCTCCGGCAGGCGCAGCGACCGTTCGACGAACGCGCTCTTGAGAGCTGCCGCGACTCCGAAGGCACCGGACGCGGGTGAGATGACCTCCGCGTCACTCGCGAAGACGACCAGCGCCGAATGCTCCCCCGCATCGGTCACCGAAGACTCTCCCACCACCCGGATCCGCGCTCCGAGGTCGAAGCCTTCGGCTGGATCGACGCCGAGGCGCACCGGCGCGCTGGAGTCGGC
>NZ_JAGYWT010000718.1:0-900 GCF_019279095.1 Microbacterium sp. BF1
ACGACACGGCACGAGCAGCCGCTCGAGCCGTGTCGTCGACACGTAGAGCACCTCGTCGCGGCGGAAGACCTCCGCGTGCTCCGGAACCCCCAGCGGGGCCGTGAACACGGAGTCGCGGCGGATTCGTCGTCGCCAGGCCAGGAGCATCACCAGCAGCACCAGGAGCGCGACCGCGATCGTGATCGCGACGGCGAGGTCCCGAGCGCTCATGCGCGAAGCTCCTCGACGACGCTTCCGCCGTCGACGGTGAGGACACCGCCGTGGATCGTGTACTGCACGCGTCCGGGGAGGTCGCGGCCGAGGTAGGGCGAGTTCACGCTCCGACCGTGGAGGTCGGCTTCCGTGAACACGCCGTCGACCGAGGCGTCGTAGAGCGTGATCTGGGCAGGCTGACCGACCTCGAGCGGCGTGCCGTGACCTGCCAGCTGTCCGATCCGTGCCGGTGCTGCGCTCATCACCCGTGCGATGTCCGACCACTCGAGAAGCCCGGTCTGCACCATCGACTGGTGCACGACGCGCAGGGCGCTCTCCAGTCCCACCATGCCGTTCGCCGCGGCCTGCCACTCGCACGCCTTGTGCTCGCTCGGGTGCGGCGCGTGGTCGGTGGCGACGATGTCGATCGTGCCGTCGGCGAGGCCCTCGCGCACGGCGAGCACATCCTCTTCCCTACGCAGCGGAGGATTGACCTTGTAGCGCGCGTCGTACCCGCGCACGAGCTCGTCGGTGAGGAGCAGGTGGTGAGGGGTGACCTCGGCGGTGACGTTGATGCCGCGCTTCTTGGCCCAGCGGATGATGTCCACCGAGCCCGCGGTCGAGAGGTGGCACACGTGCAGCCGCGATCCGACGTGCTCGGCCAGCAGCACGTCGCGGGCGATGATCGACTCCTCGGCGACGGCGGGC
>NZ_JAGYWT010000719.1:0-899 GCF_019279095.1 Microbacterium sp. BF1
CGGACCGGTCGTGGCGACCTTCTTCGCCGTGGGCCTGCTCGCCTCGGGCCTGGCCTCGACCGGTCCGAGTCCTGCCGCGAGGGCGGCATGGGCCCCCTCCAGCGAGTCGGTGCCCTCGACGCCGGCGAGGTTCGCTGCGGCGAGCAGGAGGATGCAGAGGTTCACGGAACCGGCGATCACCATGGCGATCGAGACATCCCAGCGGGTGGCCGTGAGCAGGCGGCGGATGCGCGAGGTCTCGGTGCGCACGGCCTCGTCGCCGGCATGGGAGGTTGTCGCACCGAAACGGTCGCGGGCGAGCGAGGAGTGCGCGTAGATCGCGTGCGGCATGATGGTCGCCCCGAGGATGGACGCGGCCAGCAGGACCGAGCCGGTGTCCTGGAAGCGGGGGACCATCCCGCCGATGACTCCTGCCAGGTCCGGTGGTGCGACGAAGACACCGGCGACGAAGCCGATCGTGATGATGGCCATGAGCCCGATGATCACGAACTCGAACGGACGGGCGCCGCGCCGGCTCTGCACCGTGAGCAGGATCATCGAGACCGCACCGGTGATCAGGCCGCCGAGCAGCAGCGGCACATCGAACAGCAGATTGAGGGCGACCGCGCCGCCGATGACCTCGGCCAGGTCGGTGGCCATCGCGACGAGCTCGGCCTGCAGCCAGTAGGCGCGGCGCGCCCAGGGCCGCTTCAGCCGTGCGCCCAGCACTTCGGGAAGGCTCTGCCCGGTGACGACCCCCAGCTTGGCGGAGAGGTACTGGATCAGCCACGCCATCACGTTGCCGGCGAGCACCACCCACACCAGCAGGTAACCGTACTGCGCGCCTGCGGTCATGTTGCTGGCGACGTTGCCGGGGTCGAGGTAGGCGACGCCGGCGACGAGGGCGGGTCCGAGCAGCC
>NZ_JAGYWT010000072.1:0-8081 GCF_019279095.1 Microbacterium sp. BF1
ACCACAAACGACGGCGCAATACTGGTCTTCGACGACAGTGGGTTGACCGCAATAGACAACTAGACGCGACGGAGATTTCTCCAAGAGAACGGCGCTCACCACCCCAGGTCCGCCGAAAGTGCCCGCCGTTAGCAGGTTTCGACAGACCATAGCGGCGGGCCTTCGAGCGCCGACCAACTACGTCTGCCACAAACGATCGTTTACGGCGCACCCTTCGACTCTGCTCACCAGGTTGTTAACCGCGACGGTATTCGTCATGGATTTCGTTGGGGCACTGTGCGTGCGATCTGGACGGGCCGGCGCTGGCGGCACCTCCATGACGCATCCAACGATCGATGAGTGCACCGCTCAGTGGCCTGCCCTGCGATGACATGACGGGGCGTTTCGCAGTCCAGGTTGCGCAGCGGCCAATGACGGAGCGAGCACGTCATTGTCATCCCATTCACCCCGTGGGGCGGTACGCTTACTTTCTCCCAACGCACGCGACAGAAATGGTGATCTGATGACTGAAGAGAGCAACACCTCGACGTCCGATAACTATCCTGACGGCATCGTCAAGCCTGGCGGGCTCGGCAAAGACAACACCATTCCGGCCGATCCCGACGGAGTAGCAGCAGGTTTCACCGGTTCCCCCTCTCACTTCAATGCCGAGGAAGATGAATCCGCCGAGAAAGAAAACTGAACGCCGTAGGCGCTAGGCCTCTACCCGCGCGTAGTTTTCGCTAGAAACCGAGCGCTAGTGCAGTGCTCGGCTGATCTGAGAAGAGACGATCGTATGGTCGACCGCGCTGAAACGAACGAACGTGCCCGTGCGCGAGCTCGTAAGAAAATCCTCGACGCTGCGATCGAGATCTTCGACGATCGCGGGGTCGCGGGCTCAAGCATCGAGCGAATCACGGACCGCGCCGGTGTCGCCCAGGGTTTGGCGGCTCTTCCCAGATGAGGGTGTAGGTCGGCCGGGAGCGTCGGTCCGCAGATAGACGTCGAGGTCTCCCGACGACGGCGACATCACAGCCACCCAACCCCGACCGTCCGGGAAGCCGGGGCACGTCACATGGGCTGTGCTGCGGGCGTGTCGAGTGGGTCGTCCAGGGGCGACGCAGGAGCGTCGACGCGACGTGCTGAGAGGTGGTTCCAGTCGAGCGCTAGGACACCGGCTACAGGCATGGCGATAGGTCAGGAACGGCGTCGCTCCCTGCGCAGGAGGGAGCGCAGAGTCTCGGCGTTTGCGTAGCCGACCCGTAGCGCGATCTCGGCGGAGGTGAAGTCCGTGGTTGCTGAGAGGTGCCGAGCTCGTTCGGTGCGAAGCCGTTGGACGAAGCCGAGCGGAGTGAGGTTGAGCGCCGCACGGACTCGTCGTTCGAGGGTGCGCCGGCTGGTGCCGAGCGACTGCGCGACGAAGGCGACGTTGAACGGTTCGTCCAGGCGGGCGCGCACGAAGCGTTCGAACTCGACGACGATCGGGTCCTCGTGCCGGAGATGTTCGTAGGCGACGAAGGCCGCCTGCGACGGGCGCTCGTCGATGATGAGGAGCTTGGCGACATGTTGGGCCAGGTCGGGGCTGATCGATCGCACGAGTGAGAGCGCGAGGTCGATGTGGGCGAACGCGGCGCCGGCGGTGACGAGGTTCCCGTCGACCACGACCATGGTGTCGAGATCGAGGGCGACGGTCGGATAGCGCTTCCGGAACTCCGGCCCCAGGAACCAGCTGGTCGTCGCCCGCCGATGATGCATCCGTCCTGTCTCGGCGACGGCGAACACGCCGGTGCACGCCGCGGCGATCCGGGTGGTCGCCTCGTCGAGGCGCCCGAGTGAGGCGATGACCGATCGAGCATCTCGGCTCTGGAGGGCGTCGTGGGTTGCGGAGGCCGTGAGGGTTCCAAGCGCAGGGACGACGACCACGTCGAACTCTCCGGACTCCGGCAGCGGGTGGTCCACCGACAGGGTCATCGATGCCGTCGTGGTCACTCGCCGTTTCGGTCCGAGGATGGCGAGTTCGATCGGGTCGATCCGCGGGTCGACATCGCCGCGGGCTCCGTCGGCCACCCGCACGATGTCGATGATCGACGCGATAGCCGAACCGAAGCAGCCGTCGATCGCGATCAGTCCGATACGCATGACGTAAACAATAGCAATACTGCCGTATACGCCACTACCCACCGGCCCTCGCTCGTCATACGCTGAACTCGTCCCACGAAGAACCCCGACGTCAAGGAGAGTCCCTCATGTCCACACCCGCATCACTTCCGTATGCCTTCGTTGCCAAGATCGTCGCGGCCGATGGACAGCACGACGCGGTCGCCGATCTGCTCGCCGGCGCTGTCGCACTCGCCAACGAAGAAGTAGGAACGATTGTCTGGTTCGCGGTCAGGACCCACGCCGACACCTTCTGGATCTTCGATGCATTCCCCGACGAGGCCGCTCGCGACGCCCACGCCAACGGCGCCATCGTCGCAGCCCTGATGGCCAACCAGCACCTCCTCGGCGCAGCACCCGAGATCCTGGCGGCCGACGTCCTCGCGTCCAAGCTCCCGTAGTCCGCCAACGCACGAGACGATCGGGCCCGCCGAGCCGGTCCGCACTTCTGTCGTTCGGCTGGGCATCGCCAGTTCCAGCTTCGCCGGTCTGACACATCGCAGGTGTGGCTCGAAGTAGGGGTGGTACGCCCCACCGGGCAGGCGTATGGTCCGGTGAGAGAATCCTTTCGGTGCCTGGGGGCATCTTCCGATGGTGTCCTCTGCTTCAGGTGGCTCCCACCGTGACGGTCGCGTCGTGATCTCCGGCGGGAGTCCTTTTCAACCGCCTGATCAAGGTCGCGTTCGTCGTCACCGACGACCGGATCTGGCCTCGAGCCGACGAGGGCACGGGGCGCCTCGCGCGAGGGAGGAGTCGCTGATACGAGGCGCCCCGAGTGACGCCGTTGCCCGCCGGTGTCACTACGTCCAGACGAGCCCCCCGGCGTCGTCTGGCAGATCCAGGATCCTCGCTCACGTCCTGTCCCGCAAGATGATTACGCTGCCGATGGCGAGTCACTCAAGTCTTCTCCACGATGCCGCCGATGACTGGGCGCAGATCGGCGGAGTCGCTGAAGAGTGCGCCCGCACGGGCCGGTTCGGGGCCACACATTCAATCGAGCCGGCAGTTCGGAAGCGGCTGTTCAGTTCCGCTACTTCAGCTGAAGCATCTTTCTGACAGCGCTGACCCCGGCGTTCGCATCTCTGGCGCGCATCGCGGATGCGAGCTCTTCCAGAGATTCGTGGGTGCTCACACGAGGGGTCCCGAGATACAGGTCGCGGAAGATGACGTACCAGAAATCGCTCAACATCAATCGGTAGAGATCGTTGAGTGCGTGGTCCGTCAGGAACGTGAACAGCTCAACGTGGGCTTCAATCCACCCGCGCCCCGTGATCGATGAGTCAATAGCACGGTGGATGAGATCGCAGGTGTGCGACAGGTCGGGTTCCGAGAGGCCGATCGCCGCTTCCCGGATGATCTCACTGCTCTGCTGCGCCGCGAACTCACGAGTAACTCGCGAGCGCTCCACGGTGATGTCAGTCACCATGGAGTACCGACTCGCATGCACCTCCATGAGGCCCGCCCGCGCAAGCCGCTGGATCGCCTCACGCACCGGGGTCCGAGTCACAGCGAGATCCGCCGCGATCGTCTTGTCGCTCAACCGCATTCCGGGTGCGTACGTGCCATCGGCGACTCGGGTGGCGAGTCGCCGGAAAAGCTCTTCAGCTCCCAGAACCCACTGCTCTTCAGCGACGGTCGGTTCTGTGACAACGGGCGCAGGTTCGATGACCATACGCGCAGTTTACGCAGCGCGATCGATCATCCTCAGGCATTTCCCTTGGTGGCGAGCCGTCATCCCGCGGCCCCTTGGCTGCGCCCTCCGCTTCGTAGCGTCGAGATGGTGAACACGTTCCTCAGCAAGCTTCTGGGGCACGGGTTTACCGACGCTCAAGCGGTCGATGCGTATCGGGCCTTCAGTAGCTTCCTGCTCGGCCAACTCTTGCTGGAGTCCGCGGTGCGGGGGGGCTGAGACGGCCCCTGTGGAAGAACCTCCCGACGAAGGCAACGCGGATATCCCCGAGCACGACGGCAGCGTCAGCTTGCAGGACGCGCCGGAGGTGCTCCGGCTACGGGCTCTTCTGAGCGAAGACCGCTCCGACGAGGAGTTCGAGGTATCACTAGAAGTACTCCTCGACCGCCTCGCCCGAGAGCTGACCCAATAGCCGCCACGTGAGTGTCTCGGGCCGCGCAACCGTCAGCGTTTTCTGAGGTTTCCTCGAGTGGTGGTGCTCTCGGTTGTGTCGTCGTCCGGGTCTGCGTTCTGCCGGATCTCACGGCCCTTCTCGACGTCCTCCTGTTCCTTCGCCGCGGCCTTGTCACTCTTGCGGGTATCGCGCGGCGGGAGTTGAATGTCCTTCTCCGCCGCGATGCCGGCCTGCAGTTGGCGGCCGCGCTCGAGCTCAGCGTCGAACTCCGCCCCAAAGAGTAGGGCGAGATTGGCGATCCACAGCCAGAGCAGGAAAATGATAATTCCTGCAAGGGAGCCATAGGTGCGGTCGTAGTTGGAGAAGTTGCCCACGTAGAACCCGAACGCTGCGGTGGCGATTGCCAGCACGATAATCGCCAAGAGCGCTCCCATGCTGATCCACCGGAATTTCGGCTGCTTCGCGTTTGGGGTGGCGTAGTAGAGGATCGCGACGACCAACACCACGATGAATATGAGCAACGGCCACTTGGCGATGGACCAGATCGTCTGGGGTACGTCGCCGATGCCGAGTGCGTCGCCGATCGCCTTGGTGACCGAGCCGGAGACGACAAGAATGATCGCGGCGATGACGAGCAGCACGATGGTGATGACGGTGACCAGCAGCTGGGCGGGCTTCAGCTTCCAGAACGGCCGGCCCTCTTCGATCTCGTAGATCCGGTTCATCGCGCGGCTGAACGCTCCCACGTAGCCGGATGCTGACCAGATGGCCAGCAGGATGCCGGTGATGAGAGCGAAACCGGCACCCGGAGACTCGGCGATCTGCTCGATCGGCCCGCGGATCGTGTCGACCGTGTCGCCGGGAGCGACCTGCTCGATGATGCCCAGCACCGCGTCGCTGGCGGCTTTACCCTGTCCGACGACACCCAGCAGCGAAAAGATCGCAATCAGGCCTGGGAAGAGCGAGAGCACCGCGTAGTAGGTCAGCGACGCGGCGATGTCCGTGCACTGGTCCGAAGAAAACTCGCGGATCGTCTTGCGCAGTACGTATTTCCAGGATCTCTTGTGCAGATCGTCTGGGGAATCCGGCTTTCCTGATGCTTCGGGGTCCGGGGCGTTGCGCGGGGTGGCGGGGGCTGTGCTGCTCATCGCGAGCTCCTTCGTAAAGGGGCGGGCCCGTCGTCTGACGGGCCCGCCCGATTCCTGCGTGTTCAGCTGTCGGAGATGTTCTCGCGAGCGTGCTGAGCCTGGTCCTTCACGTCGCCGGCCGCGCCCTGGACTTCGTCCTTAACGGTGGCGACGGACTCCTGCGCCGACGCCTTCACGGATTCGACCGACGCCTGCAGAGGCTCCTTCAGATGCTCGCCGACATCCTTCGCAGCATCGGTGACCTCGTCAACCAGCGGCTGCGCCTGCTCCTTCACGGTTGCAGCGAGGTCCTTCTCCTTCGATGACGCGGGGATCAGCGACGCCGCGAGCAGGCCGGCACCGAACGCGATCAGTCCGACCGCCAGCGGGTTCCCTTCTGCTTTGGCGACCGCGCGGTCCTTCAGATCTCCGGCGTGAGAGCCCGCATCCGACAGCGACGAGCCGGCGTCATCCGCGGCGCCCATCACACGCTCACGGACGGAGGTGAAGGCGCCACGGACCTTGTCGACCTGTCGGTCCACGATCTTCGACGGGGAGACCTTATCGGCCAGGGCGTCCACGTCCATGCCGAGGTCGTGGCGGGTCCGCTCGATGTCGGCGCGGATCTCGTCGGGTGAATCGCTCATCGGTTCTCCTCATTTCTCTTCAGCGTTTCGGGGATCTCTTTCAGGGTGTCCACGGTCTGCGGGACGCCCTTCACTTGCTTGATCTGGCTGCGCCCGACCAGGAACAGGATCAGGGCAATGACTGCCCACAGGACCGCGACGACAACGCCGGACCAGCCGCCGCCCATCAGTGTGCCCAGAGCCCACCACAGCGCGACGGACAGGAAGAACACCGCCATCAGTGCGCCGTAGCCGGCGGCACCCATCAGGCCCGCACCCTTGGCGGACTTCGTGGCCGAGTCCTTCAACTCTGCTTTGGCGAGGGCGACCTCCTGGCGCATCAGCGTCGAAATGTCACGGGACACTTCCCCGAGGAGATCTCCGATCGAGGTCGATGCGGCTTTCGCTTCAGACGGTGTCGGGTCGGTCATAGCCGTCCTCCCTCAGAAGGTCCGGACGGCTTGCTGCCGCCTGCGAGTACATGGGCGTGCCAGCGCCCGTGTCGTTCACCACGGGGACGGGCACGGACGGGTCAGGGTGCACCTGCGGAGGTGCCGGCACGGGAGCGGCGTCTTTATCGTCGGAAGCATTCGCGGCGAGGGCGCGGGTGAGGCGCCCCACAACGATGCCGCCGATCGCTGCGGCGAGGATGAACGTGCCGGGCTTGCGGCGTGCGTATCGCTTGACCTCTGTGAGCACAGAACCAGGGTCCCGGTCGCCGAGCCAGGTTGCGGCAGCAGACAAACGCCCCGACACCTGCTGGACCAGATCGCTGGCGACGCCACTGCCTTCCGAGTTAGTGGCCATGGAGCCGAGCTCGTCGCTGACAGAGCGAAGACCACCGGCAAGACGCTGTTGCTGGGTGTTCGCCTGCTCCGACAGCTCCCGCTGCGTCTGCGCATACAGATCCTTCGCCTGCGTCTTCGCCTCCCCCACGACGGTCGCAGCCTCATCCTTGGCGGTGCCAAGAACGTCCTTCGCCTGAGTCGCCGCCGTGTCCTTCAGGTCTGTGGCTTCCTGCTTGACAGCATCCACCTTGCCCGAAGGACCGGGGGCGTTCACGCCCGAGCCGCTCGGGCTGGACGTCTCATAGTTGTCCGACATTAGTGCTCCTCTCGCGGACCGACCGAACAGTCGGTGGAACCCGTTCTAAACCGTCTCCCCCGCCTCGGTCAGGACCCTTGCTCCGAACAGACTTACGGTGTATTCAGGCCGAGCACAGAACTGCCGCACACCGCGCCGTTATTGGTGTGTAACCCTTTCCGCAGGTCGCAGGCCGTCCGACCTTTCCGTACGTTGCTAACATTCGACCATGGTTGAATCCGCTGCGTTCGTGACGCCGAAGCTCTCCGTGCAGCCCGACGTTCGCGTTCTCGGCGCCCGAGAACACAATCTGCAGGATGTCGACCTCACGGTGCCGCGCGATGCAACGGTCGTCTTCACCGGTGTGTCCGGCTCGGGAAAGTCCTCGCTGGCGTTCGGGACGCTGTACGCCGAGTCGCAGCGACGCTATTTGGAATCGGTCGCACCATACGCCCGCCGCCTGATCGATCAGGCGGGAGTGCCCGATGTCGACTCGATCACGGGGATGCCGCCTGCGGTCGCCCTGCAGCAGCAGCGCGGTGGAGGGAATGCCCGATCGACCGTGGGTAGCATCACCACGTTGTCGAGCTTGGTGCGGATGCTGTACTCGAGGGTCGGGGACTATCCGGATGGGCAGCCGATGTTGTATGCGGAGGACTTCTCCGCGAACACGGTCCAAGGGGCCTGCTCGGAATGCCACGGCATCGGCCGCGTGTACGCGGTGAACGAGCAGCAGATGGTCCCTGACCCCTCGCTCACCATCCGCGAACGCGCCATCGCTTCCTGGCCGACCGCGTGGCACGGCCACCAGCTGCGTGACGTGCTGGTTGCGCTCGGTTACGACGTCGATGTGCCGTGGTGGGACCTGCCGAAAAAAGACAGGGACTGGATCCTGTATACCGATGAGACCCCCTTCGTTCCGGTCCACTCCCGGCTCACCCTCTCTGAGTCCAAAGCTGCGATCGAAGCAGGCGTGGAGCCGAGCTACTCGGGCACATTCGTCGGAGCTCGCCGGTACATTCTGG
>NZ_JAGYWT010000720.1:0-896 GCF_019279095.1 Microbacterium sp. BF1
CGTCGGCGGCTTCGTTCAGCGGGTGTCCTGCGTGGCCCTTGACCCAGGAGAACTCGACGTTCCGGCCACGGATGGCCTCGTCGATGCCCTCCAGCAGGTCGCGGTTGAGCACGGGCCCGCCGTCGGACTTGCGCCAGCCCTTGCGCTTCCACCCCGGCATCCACTTGGTCACGGAGTCGATCACGTAGCGGCTGTCGCATTCGATCAGCAGCTTCTCGTCGGTGCCCGCCGTCGCGAGCAGCAGCTCGAGCACGGCCCGCAGCTCGCCCTGGTTGTTGGTGCCGTGCGGGGATCCGCCGGCCGCCCAGTTCTCGTCGTCGATGTACCAGGCCCAGCCGTTGGGGCCGGGGTTGCCCAGGGCGGAGCCGTCTGCGGCGGCGGTGATCGTCATCCTTCAACCGTAGCCGTGGGCGCCGACGGCGAAGTCACCGACGAATCACCATGGGGGTCCTGGTCACGGGGTCCGGAGTCACGATCGCGTCGATGCCGAAGACCTCGCCGACCCGCTCCGCCGTGATCAGCTCGGAGGGGTTGCCGCTGGCGACAACGCGGCCCTCCTTCATGAGCACGAGGTTGTCGGCGTAGCGAGCGGCCTGGTTGAGGTCGTGCAGCACGGCGATCACCGTCTTGCCCTGCTGGTTGAGCGCTCGCAGCAGGTCGAGCAGTTCGTACTGGTGAGCGATGTCGAGGAAGGTCGTCGGTTCGTCGAGCAGCATCACCGGGGTCTGCTGGGCGAGCAGGAGCGCCACCCAGACCCGCTGCCGCTGACCACCGGAGAGCTGGTCGACGTAGCGCTCAGCGAGATCGGCGGTGTTCGTCGCCGCCAGGGCCTCGCGGGTGGCGGCGTCGTCGGCGGAGGTCCAGCGCTGCAGCGCCGAGTGATGCGGGTACCTGCC
>NZ_JAGYWT010000721.1:0-896 GCF_019279095.1 Microbacterium sp. BF1
AGCTCGTCGAGGCGATGGTCGCCAGCATCGGTCGACACGATCCCGGCGTGCCGGTCATCCCGTATCTTCTGGGGGTCGGCCCACAGCGTCTTGCGCACGCTGTCGTAGTCGAGCGCCATCACTCCGGTGAGACCCGGGGCGATCTCCGAGACCAGCGTCGCCGAACCGTCGGACCCGAGGGCGAAGGCGTAGACGTGGCCGTTGTCCTCGACCGCGACGAAGAACAGCCCACCGCCGTGACCGGCGTAGCTCTTCGGGTCGTACGCCGCGCTCTTGCTGTCGTCGAAGAGCTTCCCGGCCAGCGCAGAGTCCGGCACCCACTGCACGGCCTCCATGCCGAGGTTCGCACCCACGGCCGGCAGCAGAGAGGTCAGATCCCATTCCTGCTGAGCGACGAGGTCGCCGTTCGAGGCGTCGGGGTCGACCTTGAGCACCACGTTCTGGTTCACACCCTTGGCGCTGTTGTCCCGTTCGGAGGCCACGTACACGAAGCCGTCGCCGTCGACCGTGATGCCCTCGGTGTCGGGGCCCGCGGCTGCCGGGTTCGCGGCATCCTTCTGGAAGCGCACGCGCTTGCCCGCATCCCATCCGTCGGCCTTCTCGACCGAGCCGTCGGCGTGCGCCTCGAGCTTCCAGATCCGACCCTCGCCGTTGTCGACCGCCCAGAGGAAGGCGCCATCGGCGGTCTCCTGCACGTCGAGCCCTGAGCTGTCTTCGAGGAACGTCGGGATGCTGTCGACCACGCGCACGTCGGCAGAGCCGGGCCACGTCGCCACCGCGATCTCTCCCGCGCAGACGTTGGCCGCGCCCTTCGTGGATTCGGCCGTGCTGGCGAAGGCACCCTCGGTGTCAGGGCAGCGGCCCCAGGTGGTCGCCGCGTGGCCGTCGCCCCAGGA
>NZ_JAGYWT010000722.1:0-895 GCF_019279095.1 Microbacterium sp. BF1
TGTCGCGCAACGAGAACCTCTCGCCGCTCGCTCGCGAGGTCGCCGACACGCTCCGCAGCTCCTGGGCCGTCGACTTCGACGACGCGGGGGCGATCGGCCGCCGCTACCGTCGCCAGGACGAGATCGGCACCCCGTTCTGCGTCACGGTCGACTTCGACTCGCTCGACGACCGTGCCGTCACGGTGCGCGACCGCGACACCATGGCACAGGAGCGCGTCTCGATCGACGAGTTGCACGCGTACCTCGCGGAGCGCCTGCGCGGCGCCTGAGCACCCTCAGTCATCGTCGAGACCCATCCTCATCGCCGAGACCCATCGTGGTCAGCCGGTGTGGGAGTGGGTCTCGACGGGGAGTGTGGGTTTCGACGTGCCTCATGATCTCGCCACGGCGCGCGCGTAGCGCTCGGAGAGCAGCTGCAGGCGGGGGAGCAGCTCGGGTGGGCTCTCGACCGTGAAGTCCATCATCAGCATGCCGATGTAGGCGGCGACGGTGTCGAGGCTGTCCGCACCCGTGACGAGGATGCAGTGCTCGTCGTCGACCGGCTCGACGATCCCGACCGCAGCGTGGATCCGGTCGAGCACGGCCGCAGCCGGCGCGTCGATGCGCAGCCGGGCATGCACGATCCACCCGCTCACGGCGATGGTCCGCATGGCGAAGGCCGTGTAGTCACCCCCGGGCAGCGGCTGCGGCGTGAAGGAGCGTCGCGTCGGCATCCGCAGCTGCATCCAGTCGACCCGGTACGTGCCCCATTCGTCGGTCTGCGGATCGCGTGCGACCAGGTACCAGCGCCGCACCCAGGTGAGCAGTCGGTACGGCTCGACCAGCACGGGTGCGCCCTCGTAGTCGAAGCGCAGCCACTCCTCGTCGCGGATCGCACGTGCGATGGCCTGCAGTG
>NZ_JAGYWT010000723.1:0-890 GCF_019279095.1 Microbacterium sp. BF1
TGCCCGCGGCCAGGCCCTCGCGTAGCGTGGGGGAGTGATCCGCCCGCTCTCCCGCACCGCGCTGATCCTCGACATCGTCGGGGCGGCGCTGCTGTTCCTCGTGCTCGTGCCGACCTCGCTCGTGTTCTACGGGCCGGGGACGGGCAACGATGCGATCGGGGGGTTCGCGGTCGTGGGTGTCTTCATCGCGAGCGTGCTGATGTGCGGTGGCGTCGCGATCGGCCGGCTCGCCCCGGGGTGGGCCCTCGCCGCTGCGTGGGCCGGTGCCGTGCTGCAGATGCTGTCCGGCTTCGGGCCGCTCCCGGTGAACTTCGCGATCCTGCTCGTGCTCTACGCCACCTCGGCGTGGGGCACGCGCCGCGTGCTCTGGTGGGGCTTCGGATCTGCGTTGTTCGGAGGGTTCGTCGCGGCCGTCTTCATGATCATCGTGAACGGCGTCGCCTTCGGAACCGGGTCCGGCTGGGAGAAGGTCACCGCGGGCACGCTCCTCCTCGTCGTCTCGGTCATGGCGCTCGGGTTCGCCTGGGTGTGCGGACTGCTGTGGCGTGTGGTGCTGCGCGCTCGCGGCACCAGGTCGGCTCAGCTGCAGGCGGAGGCGCTCGCCGCGGAGGAGCAGGAGCGCGTGCGCATCGCGCGCGACATGCACGACGTGGTCGCGCACTCGCTCGCGGTCGTGATCGCGCAGGCCGATGGCGCCCGATACGCCGCCGCCGTGAAACCCGAGGTCGCGACCGAGGCACTCGGGACCATCGCCCAGACGGCACGCGGCGCTCTGAGCGACGTGCGGATGCTCCTCACGCAGCTGCGGCACCGGCAGGGCGACGGTCCGCAGCCCACGCTCGCCGATCTCGAAGCGCTGTTCGCGCAGGTGAGACAGGCGGGCATCGAAC
>NZ_JAGYWT010000724.1:0-883 GCF_019279095.1 Microbacterium sp. BF1
GCCAACGCCAGCGCCAGCGTCTCCACCGCGGCCGAAGGAACCGCGCAGTCGTACACGGCGAAGGCGGGAATCCGGGCCCAGATCGATCCCCGGGGGAACTTCTCCGCGACGACGCCCGAGGAGATCAAGGAGACCCGCTCCCGCGCCGCTGCCGCCGCCGTCGCCGCCGGCATGCCTCTCTCCAGCGCGATGGACATCCCCCTCGCCGGACGCATCGTGATGCCGATGGCCGACGGGACCTACTCGTTCACCGATGGCTTCGGCGCCTCGCGGCCGGGCCGATCACACCTCGGCCAGGACTTCGCCGCCCCCATCGGCACCCCCATCAACGCAGCAATGAAGGGCTGCGTCTCGCGGTCCACCGAGAGCTACCAGGGTTACGGCGTCACGATCCAGATCGAGAGCATCGTCGACGGGCAGGCCGTGAGCACCGTCTACTCGCACATGACCTACGGCAGTCGCGCGGTCGAGGTCGGAGACTGCGTCGAGGAGGGCCAGTACATCGGCGACGTCGGCTCGACAGGGTACGTGTTCGGTTCGTGCCTGCACTTCGAGGTCCACATCAACACGGTGGCGGTCGACCCGCTTCCGTGGCTCAAGAAGAACGTGAGCTGACCGGCACCGCACGACCCCACGCCGCCTCTGCGATCACCGTAGGGTGGCGGGATGAGTGCACTGGTGATCCGCGACGCACGCGCCGAAGACGCCGAAGACATCGCTGGCGTGCACGTGCGTTCGTGGCAGGCCGCCTATCGAGGACTCATCGACCAGTCGGTGCTCGACAGCCTCTCCGTCGATGAGAGAGCCGCGGGCTGGCGGCGCATACTCGCCGAGCCGCTGCCGACGAGCCTGGGAACGCTCGTCGCCGTGCGCGACGACCGCC
>NZ_JAGYWT010000725.1:0-883 GCF_019279095.1 Microbacterium sp. BF1
GCCTCCGCGTACGGGTCACTCCCGCAGCTCGACCCCGATCTGGAATGGGACCCCGCGCTTGTGACCACCCGGCGCATCCTCGAGGCGGCGTTCGAGCGCGAACTGCGTGCCGGCGTGCCGATGCCGAGCCTGCCGGAGCCGACCGTCGATGCCGTCGGTCGGTCGCTCTTCGCTCTCGCGGAGGCCGACACGGGGCCGAGCCTTTCCCGGTACTTCGTCAAGAAGGCCACCGCGACGCAGGCGCAGGAGATGCTCATCCAGCGCTCGGCATACACGCTGCGCGAGGCGGACCCGCACTCCTGGGCTATCCCCCGACTGGACGGACGCGCCAAGGCCGCGCTCGTCGAGATCCAGTCCGACGAATACGGCGGTGGCCGTCCGCACCGTGTGCACGCTGCGCTCTTCGCGCGCGCCATGCGGGCGGCAGGTCTCGATGACACCTACGGTGCGTATGTCGACGACCTGCCCGCCGTCACTCTCGCCTCTCTCAACATGATGTCGATGTTCGGCCTCAACCGCCGCCTGGTGGGTTCGATCGTCGGCCACCTCGCCGCCTACGAGATGACCTCGTCGATCCCGTGCCGTCTGTATGCCGACGGCCTGCGCCGTCTGGGCTTCGGCTCCGACGTCTCGGACTACTTCGACGAGCACGTCGAGGCCGACGCGGTGCACGAGCAGATCGCCGCGCGAGACCTCGCCGGCAGCCTCGCCGAGGATCACCCCGAGCTGCTGCCCGACATCATGTTCGGTGCCGCCGCGTGCCTGACCGTCGACGGATGGGGAGGCGCGCACATCCTGGACGCCTGGTCCACGGGCACTTCCTCGCTTCGCACGCGGATGCCGTCATGAGCGCCGGCCACGACCGCCCGACGATCACGCCGTA
>NZ_JAGYWT010000726.1:0-880 GCF_019279095.1 Microbacterium sp. BF1
GGTCGAGCAGCGCGGACGAGTCGGGTGGATCACCCTGAACCGTCCGGAGGCGCTGAACGCGTTGAACAGTGCGGCGGCGAACGCGGCGTCTGCGGCCTCGCGCACGGTCTCGTAGACCCGTCGCTGCACCTCGGTGAACGTTCCGGAGACGGGCAGCGTGCGGGTGATGTCGGCGGTGTACAGGCTGTCGGCCTCGACGCCCGCATCAACCAGGATCAGATCGCCGGGGACCACGGTGCCGTCGTTGCGCGTCCAGTGCAGGTAGCAGGCGTGCGGGCCGGAGGCGGCGATCGTGTCGTACCCCTCGCCGTTGCCATCTTCACGCGCACGGCGGTGGAAGACGCCCTCGACGACACGCTCGCCCCGTGCATGCGCCGTAGCCGCGGGAAGCTCGCGGATGATGTCGTCGAAGCCCTTCGCGGTGATCTCGACGGCACGGCGCATCTCGGCGATCTCGAACTCGTCCTTGACGAGGCGCAGCTCCGACACGAATCGTGTGAGGGTCTCGTCTTCGTCGAGCACGAGCTCGCCCTCGACGGCTTCGAACTGGTCCAGGTGCGCGGTCGCGATCTCGAGGTCGGCGGCGACACCGGCGAGGGACGGGCGCGGACCGATCCAGAACTCTCCGACTGTGGCGTCGGCGTAGAACTCCGTCGTCGTGCGGTCGGCGCGCTCACGGAAGAAGAGCGTGATGTCGTGACCACCCTCGGTGGGGGCGAAGACGAGCACCGAATCGGGCTCGGCATCCGATGCCCAACCGGTGAGGTGCGCGAAGGCCGAGTGCGCGCGGAAGACGTAGTCGGTGTCGTTGCTGCGCTGCTTGAGCGAGCCGGCGGGGATCACGAGACGCTTGCCGGGGAAGGCCGCGGAGACGGCTGCG
>NZ_JAGYWT010000727.1:0-880 GCF_019279095.1 Microbacterium sp. BF1
CGAGGCGCTGCTGCACGGCGGCGGGCAGGAGCGCGGACGACGCTCCGGTACCGAGAACGTCGCGGGGGCCGTGGCACTTGCGACGGCTCTGGAGATCGCCGAGCACGAACGCGAGGTGGTCGCCGCGCGCGTCGGCGCGGCGACGAGGCACTTTATCGCCCTGGTCCTCGACAGCATCCCCGAAGCCGTGCTCACCGGTGAAGCCCTGCATCGTCTGCCAGGGACGGCGAGCTTCACCTTCGCTGGCACCAGCGGGGAATCGGTGCTGCTCGAGCTGGAGCGCCGCGGTGTCATCTCGTCGAGCGGATCGGCGTGTGCGGCGGGCAGCGATGAGCCCTCCCATGTGCTCCTCGCCTGCGCCGTGGCGCCCGAGGTGGCGCAGACCGCCGTGCGCTTCACCTTCGGACGCGTTCCGCTGCCCGAAGACGCTCCCGTACGACTGGCCGCGCTCGTCACAGAGTCGGTGCGCGCGGCTCGGGGCTGACACGCGGCCATAGACTCGGCAGGTGACTGCCTCCGCCCCGATCGTGACGCTGATCGTCCCCGGACGCGACATCGCCGCCTTCGCCCCCGCCGCCTTGGACTCTCTGCGCGCGCAGACCGAGTCGCGGTGGCGAGCGATCCTCATCGACGACGGCTCGACCGACGAGACGGGGGCGATCTTCGACGCCGCCGCAGCCGATGACCGTCGGTTCACGTCGATCCGACACGAGGCCTCCCGCGGCCTCGGCGCGGCGCGCAATGTCGGTCTCGATCAGGTCTCCACCCCCTACCTCGGTTTCCTCGACGCGGACGACGAACTGCTGCCGGACGCCCTGGCCCGCCTGACGGGAACGCTCGCGCAGACGGGAAGCGACTTCGTCGCCGGTGCCTACGTGCG
>NZ_JAGYWT010000728.1:0-876 GCF_019279095.1 Microbacterium sp. BF1
GTGAACAGCACCGCGTGGACAGCGCTGCTGAAGGCACTGCTCGGGCACCCCAGCCCGGCCTACGCCGCGACCGCTGCCGGGCGCGGCATCTTGCTCAGGCTGCTGATCGGCGAGAGCCTGCGCGCGCTGCTGCGCGACGACGATCTCGTGCTGATGATCTCGCTCGCGGCCCCAAAACGTGGGGGCCGGTCATGAGCAGGCATACCGGGCACATCGAACTCAACCGCACCGTCGAGTCCATCGTCGTCGGCAACCGTCACCGCACTGACTTGGGTGACCTGACCGCGTTGGCCGAGTCCATCGCCCGCGACGGCCTCCTGCAACCGCTGACGGTCACCATCGACGGGGTGCTGGTGTGCGGTGCGAGGCGGCTGGCCGCAATCAAGATGCTCGGCTGGCGCACGGTGAGCGTGTGGGTGCGCTCGGGCATCTCGGGCAGGCTCGGTCACCTGCTGGCCGAGCAAGACGACAACATGCTCCACAAAGACCTCACCCCGGTCGAGGCGGCTGCGCTCTACCGCGAGCTGAAGACCCTCATGGCCGAGGATGCCGCGCGCAGGCAGGCCGCGACACGGTTCAGCGCGGAGAACCAGCCCGGAAAGGACGGTGCGGGAAAGTTTCCCGCACCGTCCGAACCTGTGGGCCGTGCCAGCGAGCAAGCCGCCGCGATGATTCCCGGCGGCGCGTCGTACAAGACGCTCGACAAGATCGACTACCTGCGGCAAGTCACCGACGACCCCGACCTGCCCGCCACGGTGCGCGGCGACGCCGCTGCCGAACTCGAACGCATCGACGCCGGTGCCCCGGTGCATCCCGGCTTCGAGCGTATCCGCGCCGCCGTCACCGAGACCGCAAGCGAGACCACCGACCTGGAGG
>NZ_JAGYWT010000729.1:0-875 GCF_019279095.1 Microbacterium sp. BF1
GCCGTCCGCGATGCGCGCAACGGAACCGAGGTCATCGCCCGCATCGAAGCGGCTCTCGGCCAGCCCTTGCAGGTGCTCGATGGGGAGACCGAGGCCGAGCTGACGTTCCTCGCGGTGCGACGCTGGTTCGGCTGGTCGGCCGGACAGATCCTGCTCCTCGACATCGGGGGCGGTTCACTCGAGATCGCCGCAGGAGCGGAGGAGATGCCCGACGCTGCGGCATCCGTTCCCCTCGGCGCCGGACGCATGACGGTGCAGTTCCTGCCGAACGATCCTCCGGGCGAGAGCGATGTGGAGCGGCTGCGCGCCCACGCGGCGACGACTCTGGCCGATGTCCTCCCGCGGTTCGTCGCGCTCCCCCGACCCGATCACGTCGTGGGGTCGTCGAAGGCCATCCGTTCTCTGGCCCGACTGGTCGGCTACCCGGCACCGGGGTGGTCCGGAAGCGAGCGGATGCTGCTCCCCCGGGCGTCGCTCGGATCGTGGATCCCACGCCTCGCACGCCTTCCCGCCTCCGCGCGTCAGGAGCTGCCGGGCATCACACCGGATCGCACGTTCCAGATCGTGGCGGCCGCAGTGTCGTTGCACGCCGCGATGACCGCCTTGGACGTCGACGAGCTTGAAGTATCGCCGTGGGCGCTGCGTGAAGGCGTGCTGCTGCGGTACATCGAGCAGCTGGGTTGGAACGACTCCCGACGCTGAGCGACCGGTCGCACGGAGGGACAGGCTCTGTTGCCGCCTCCGTCGCCGCCGGTCGTCGATGCACCCGGACTCGTGGCGAAAGAGCACAACGGCCCGTGGATGCCGGTCGGGAGCGGGCTCGTGATCGCGCCGTCCGGGATCGCCCAGCACGTGCGCTGCGCAGGCTCCTGGAG
>NZ_JAGYWT010000073.1:0-7994 GCF_019279095.1 Microbacterium sp. BF1
TCGGGTGCTACGGCGTGCAGCGCATCCATCGGCTTCCGCACGTGATGATCCTGGCGGGCGCGGGAGTGGGCGGAGGCTCGCTCAACTACGCGAACACGCTCTATCAGCCGGGTCCCGCGTTCTTCCACGCCGATGTCGACCGTGAGGCCGCGGAGGCTCTCGCCACGGAGATCGGCGGGCAGGCGTGGTGCGTCGACCTGTCCGACCTCGGTGCGCTCGCCGATGCCCGCATCGACGTCGACATCCTCGTCAACAACGCCGGAGTGCAGCACGTGAGTCCGATCGAGGACTTCGCACCGGAGCGGTTCTCGTTCATCCTGCGCCTCATGCTCGAAGCGCCGTTCCTGCTCATCCGCGCCGCACTCCCGGGAATGTACGACCGGGGCTTCGGGCGGGTGATCAACATCTCGAGCGTGCACGGCCTGCGCGCCTCGGCCTACAAGTCGGCGTACGTCGCGGCGAAGCACGGTCTGGAGGGGCTGTCGAAGGTGACGGCGCTGGAGGGTGGACCGCGCGGGGTGACGAGCAACTGCATCGATCCCGGGTACGTGCGCACGCCGCTCGTCGAGAAGCAGATCGCCGATCAGGCCCGGGTGCACGGCATCCCCGAGGAGGACGTCCTCGCGAACGTGATGCTGACCGAGTCGGCCATCAAGCGGCTCGTCGAGCCGAGCGAGGTCGCCTCCCTCGCGCTGTGGCTCGCGGGCGATACTGCGGGGATGGTGACCGGGGCGAGCTACACGATCGACGGCGGATGGTCGGCGCGCTGACTGGTCGGCAGAAGCGCATTCGTGCGAATGGATGCAAGGGGTTGCAACCTCGCCCGGTATACCATTTCGCCATACGCCCAGCAGTGTCAGTCCCCAGCTGACCGTGGGCGGGGCGGCTCAGCCGTCATGCGGAGGGAGAGTGGATCTCTTTTCGATCCCGAGGGGGGATGGGGTGGGAGTTCGGTCCCCAGCCGGCACCCACCCCCACACTCGGCCCCTCCGCCACTCCGCGCGGTCGCATCGGCTCAGTTGAATCTGCTCACGATCCAGAACCCGGCGATCATGAGCGCGATGACGATGGGTATCCATGTGCCGCCGCGTTTGAGTCGCCGCCCTTGAGGGGCGACTCCGGGCGGCGGGGTGAGCAGGCCTGCAGGCGGCGCGAACGGCAGCGACGGACTCGACGTCGGGGCCGATGCCCCCGCTCTCGTCTCGGCGACGAGCCGCTCATCGCGCCACCGCGCCCACTGCTCGAACTTCGTCAGCAGGGCGCCGACGGTACCGAACAGCCACGCCCAGGTGTCGGGATCGAGGGTCGACACCTTCCGCTGCGTGTAGAGGAAGAGCCAGTCGTCGACGATCTCCACGTCGAGCTCGGCGGCGTTGTCGATGAACCGCGCCATGATGTCGGGCGTGAAGAGATAGAGCGCGTCGCGTTCGTATCCCTCGGGGCAGTAGAGCGTGAAGTGCTGGTCGAAGTCGCCCTCGAGCGACAGCCGCTGGCTTCGCTGGAACGATGCCGGCAGGTTCGAGCCGAACCCGTTGTTGCCCTTGGCGTCGAGGACGATGTTCGGCAGCGGTGCATCGAGCTTCACGGCCACGTAGCCCCAGCGGTAGGTCGTGGAGTTCTTTCCCGACTGCACCGTGTACTGGTAGTTGCCGAATTCGACGAAGCGTGGCCTGGTACCGCGGATCAGATCGGTGGACTGCCGTCCTCGCCCGAGGTGGAAGATCATGCCGGGCAGCCGCGGGTCGACGACCTTGGGCTCGTAGGTCATGCCGTTGGTCTGTGCGAACCGATGCAGGCGGTACCGCGTCGTCTGGGCATTGCGCACGCCCAGCCAGATCATGAAGCCCGCGGCGGCCAGCAGAAGCGCGATCAGCACGAGGGGGATCGCTGCGGACGGGGGGGAGCCGCCGAAGGATGCCAGGCTCAGGACCACGCTGATGAGGACAGGCAGCATCACCACGGCGACGATCGCGACCGCCACGACGCCGATGATCGTGGATGCCCCGGTGCCACCCGTCGGCCGGGAACGGAGCTCCGCGGCGAAGGCGCGCACCGCGCTCGCGTCGACCGGATCGGTGAGGGGTCGGGCGTCGAAGGTCATCGGCGGGGACGTCACCTGTTCACCGCATCGGCGTCCCACGTGAGGTCGGCGCCCTCCGGGAGCGGGAGGGCTTCCAGGTGCTCGTCCGCGCACAGCGCCTCGATCAGTGCGGGCGAGCCGGCCACGATCGTGGAGTCGAAGTCGACCTCGCTCACCAGCACCCAGGCGTGATCCTCCGGCCAGAGGAGGCTCGGGCTCTGTGCCGCCGGCGGGAATCCGCGCTCCTCGGCGGGGAGATCGCGCCAAGGCACGTGCAGCACCCACTCCGGATCGGCGAACGCACGCGGGGCAGCCGAGAACAGCACGTGTCCTCGTCCTGGCAGCTCGAACCTCGGCCCCTCCGAGATCTCCTTCGAGAGGATGCCCTCCTGCCAGGTGGGCTTGCGGAAGACGTTGTTGAACGGATCGCGCGCGCTGCGGTCGAGCATCGCCTGATGGTTCGGATCGTCCGAGAATGTCGGGAACGAGCCCGATGGGGTGATGCCGACAAAGCCCAGCAGATCGCCTCGCCCCTCCCAGAGCGCGGCGAAACCGGCGTCCGGCGTCTGCGTGTGCTCGACGAGGTGGGTGACGATGTTCGCCAGGTGGGCAGGTTCCAGCTCGCCCTCCATCGGCGCGGTGAACTTGCGACCGTCGGGGGCGATCCGCGTGCGCCAGTCGCCGTCGGACGGGGTGCGCACGAGCCGGTTCCACTGCGCGAGCGGGTGGAGGACGGTGCCGAAGGCCGCCGCCGTCTGCGCCCACGACACCGGCTCGTCGACGAATCCGGCCATGAGCGCGTGCTGTGCGGACTCGGGCATCCGCACCCACTCGTCCGCCGTCGGAATCGCCCGATCCGGCGATGAGCGGACGATGGCCGGATGGAAGATGCGCGCATACGCGGGAAAGCCGCGGGGCACCACCACATGCATGGTCTCGTTGCCGGCGTCGAGCCGCTCACGCAGCCATGCCCCCGCCGAGGGATCGGGCGTCCACTCCATGCGACCACGCTACCGGGCACTGCGCTGTTCGTGCGGTCGGCGGACACCGGGTGCGCACAGAGCCGCCCTAGGCTGACGTCGTGGAGACCGAGACCGAGATCGAGACCGTCGCGCCGCAGACCCGCCGCGCGTGGGGAATCGGCCGCATCGTGGTCGGCGCCTCGGTCATCGCGGTCCTCCTCTACGCCTACGCTCTGCGCATCGCCGTGGGGGACGCGAGCCCGTTCGACTACTTCGGGTACTTCACGAACCAGACCAGTCTCATCGCGGCGCTCGTCCTGATCGGCAGCGGTGCACTCGTGACGACCGGCCGATCGGTTCCCTCGTGGTTCGCGTTGCTGCGCGGCATCGTGACCGCCTACCTGCTCGTGGTCGGCGTGATCTACAACGTGCTCGTCCCCGGCACGGGTTCGGCGCCGCCCTGGGTGAGCGTGCTGCTGCACGTCGTCTTCCCCGTGCTCGTGGCGCTCGACTGGCTGCTCATCGGCGATCGCCCCCGGCTGCCGTGGTCCCGACTCTGGATGCTCGTGCCCTACCCCCTGATCTGGCTGGTCTTGGTGCTGTGGCGCGGAGTCACCGACGGCTGGGTGCCCTACGGCTTCCTGCTCCCCGAACGCGGGCTCGGCTCGCTGATGCTCCACGTGCTCGGGCTGCTCGTCGCCGTGCTGCTCGCCGGCGTCCTGGTCTGGACGGCCAGCCGATTCCGCGGCGTGTCGTTGAGGGAGAACGCATCCCCCCTCGGCTGAGCCGATTTTCCTTGGTGCTCCCCGGGCGGGCACTACGGTGGGAACCGCGTCACGCGAGCCGACTGTCATGGGGGAGAGTTCGAATGCTGAATCAGGCCGAAGCCGTGTCCGGCGAGCGGGTCTTCCGCAGGAACCCGCTCCGTTCGGCCGTCGGCGCACTCGTGCTCTCCGCGGTGCTGTCGGCGGTGACGCTCTTCGTGCTCCCGAAGTTCCTGCCGCGCACGATGAACATCTCGACCCGCGGCGTGCTGGTGCTCGTCGTCGCGGTCGCGCTGACCGTGGCGGTGTTCGCCGGCTTCTTCTGGTTCCGCAACATCCGGATCGTCGTACGCCCCGATGCGGTCGAGATCGGCAAGGCCGGCAACCGCGAGACGTTCCTGCGCGCCACGACCGCCTTCCGCTCGAAGATCACCGAGCACCGCACGAACGGACTCCCCAGCGGCACCACGCGCGCCCTGATCGTGCACACCGGCGACCGCGAGATCACGATCGAGCTGCCCGGGTACTCGCGACCCCTGTTCAACGACCTCATGGCGACGCTGAACCCGATCGCGCCGCCGGTGTTCGACGACCCTGTCGCGGCCGCGCGCGCCGGAGCCCAGCTGCCGACGCAGTTCACGATCGACGCCACGGGGGAGCGGCGCCTGGCCACGCGGCTCACGGTCGCCGCCGTCGTATTCCTCGTCATCGCGATCGGCGTGGGGCTGCTCGTGGCGGTGCCCGGTTTCGTCGACAGCGAGCTCTCGGCACTCATCCTGCTCGCGCCGTTCTCCGCGGTCGCCGCCATCGGCTTCGGGATCGGCGCCGTGCAGCGTCGGCGCCTGGTGCGTTCGATCCCCGCTCAGGTCTCGGTCGACTCCCAGGGCATCCGCATCGACGGCGTCGGCACGCCCTACGCGCAGCTGGCCCGCATCTGGTTGACCCCGCCCGCGTACCCGGTCAAGCGACTCCGCTTCGACCGCGCTGCCGGCAAGACCACGACGCACCTGCTGGCCTCCTCCCGCGTCGGCATCACGCCCGACTACGGCGATCTCCTCCTCGCTGTGCGCGCCCGTACGGCGCATCTGCCTGGCCTGCTCTCCCTGGACCTCGAGTGACGGGGGAGTCGGGGCACGACCCCGAGTACCCGATCATCACGGAGCGCCTGCTCCTGCGCCCGATCGCGCCCGCCGATGCCGCACCGATGCACGTCTACAAGTCCGACCCTGAAGCCGTACGGTACGTGCCCTACGCGCCACTGGAGCTCGCGGAGGTCGAACAGCGCATCGCCACCACCTGGTCGAACACGCGCTTCGCGAAGGAGGGCGACGCGGTCTCCCTCGCCGTCGAGGAGCGTTCATCCGGCGCACTCCTCGGCGACGTGGTGCTGTTCTGGCGCAGCGAGAGCGACCGATCCGGCGAGGTCGGGTACATCTTCGACCCGCGCGCCGGCGGCCGTGGCTATGCGACCCAGGCGGTCGACGCGCTCCTCGCGCTGGGCTTCGACGGCGTGGGCCTGCACCGCATCGTGGCGCGCATCGACGAGCGCAACACGGCATCGGCCGGGGTCGTGGAAAGGCTCGGCTTCCGCCGCGAGGCCCGTCTGGTGGAGAGCGAACTGTTCAAGGGCGAATGGACGACGTTGCTCGTCTACGCCCTCCTCGAAGACGAATGGCGGGGGCGCGACGGCGCGGACGGCTCGTGACGGGATCCCCCATAATCGAGGATGTGACTGCGACTGCAACCCTTCCCTCCCTCGACGGCCGCCGATTCCGGATGGTGTCGTCCACGACCTCTGCGGTCGACCCGGAATCCCCGAGCATCTTCGAGTATTTCGAGCGCGACGGCGCGATCTGGGGCGGGTACGAGGGTGACACGGTCACCTTCGGCAAGTTCGTCGGCACCCGCACGGGTGACACGATCTGGGTGTCTTTCGTGCACGTGCTCAAGGCCGACGGCACGGTCGTGACCGGCGACGGCGAGAGCGAGCTGGAGCTGACCGACGGGGGCGGCATCCGCCTGGTCGAGCACTACGAGATGCACGGACTCCCGCAGCTGAGCGTGTGCGAGGAGATCACCGCCTGAGGCCTGCGCCTCAGCGCGGCGGCAGCGCGTCGCGACCGGGCGAGGCCGGCGTCCACCGTGTCATCCCGAGCGGTGCGGTGACGCTGCTTCGTTCCGGCAGGTCCCCCGGCAGCAGGTAGGGGCGGCGGATCACCTCGTCGAGCACCACCACGCTGACCACCGTGCGCACCTCGGGAAGCTGAGCGATCACTCCGGTGGAGAACTCGTGCACGCCGCTGACATCGACGGCGCGGATCAGCAGCATCGCGTCGTGCTCGCCTGTGGTGATCGCGCACCACTCCACATCGGGCATCTCCAGCACCCGCTCCCGGAACGACGCCCAGGCCTGCGGCATCACGGTGACGAAGACGAGGGCGCCGATGGAGAGCCCCGCCTTCGCCTGATCCACGCGGGCGCTGAAGCCCGTGATGATGCCGTCGTGCACGAGCGACTCGACGCGCGTGTAGGCGTTCGCGCGTGAGATCCCCACCTTGTCGGCGAGAGCCGCGATCGAGACACGACCGTTATCACGCAGGACTTCAAGGATTCTGTACGCCGTCTCGTCCAATGGGGCGGCACTTCGTCCAGAATGCTTCGAATCTTCCGCATTCTTGCTGGACATATTGTTCCTCACATCCGAGGTTCTGGACAGAGCGTGTCGAGGTGACCCACTCTTGCTGGACACATCGTCGCATATGATGCGAATCTGATCCACGGTCGTCCACATCGGTGGCGACTCACCCGAATGTACTCCTCGCCTCTGGAGGCCCTCATGTCGTCACGCCGTATCACGCCGGTCATCGCGCTCGGAGCCACAGCGCTCCTCGCGCTCGCAGGTTGCTCTGGAGGGAACTCGGCGACCGGCGGCGGGCTGTCCGGATCCGACTCCCTCGTCATCGACACCGCGTTCTCGATCGAGACCACCGACCCGGGACACACCTACGACCCGACCGGCAACATGATCGCGAAGGCCCTGTACGAGACCCTCGTCGACTTCGAGGGCTCCGACGTCTCCACCCCCGTCCCCGGCCTCGCATCGTGGGAGCAGAACGACGAGGCGACCGAGTTCACCTTCACGCTCGACGGCGACCGCGTCTTCTCCGACGGCTCGCCTATCGAGGCGAAGGACGTCGTGTTCTCGCTGCAGCGCATCCAGGGCATGGAAGACGCCAAGCCCAACTTCCTGCTCGGCGGTCTCACCATCACCGAGGTCGACGACAAGACGATCGAGTTCACGTCCGAGACCCCGCTGCTGCAGCTGCCCGCGATCCTCGCGAACCCGGCGCTCGGCATCGTCAACTCCGACGTCGTCATCGAGAACGGCGGCGCGATCGACGGCACCGACTCGGCGCAGAAGTTCCTCGACGGCGCCTCCGCGGGCTCCGGCCCCTTCGTGCTCGACACGCTCGACCTCAGCTCGCAGGTCGTGCTGACCAAGAACGACGAGTACAACGGCGACGAGGCATCCGACTACAAGCGCGTGGTCGTGCGCAACGTCTCGGAGAGCGCCACCCAGCTCGCCAACCTCAAGGGCGGCGACTCGATGGTCGCGATGGACCTGAACGGCGACCAGGTCGCCGGTCTCGGCGACGGCATCACGGTCGACTCCGTCCCCTCCGGCCAGACCATCTTCCTGCTGCTCAACCAGTCCGAGGCCGTCGCCGGTGACCTGGCGAACGTCAAGATCGCCGAGGCGATCCGCTACGCCCTCGACTACGACGCACTGCTGGAGCTGGCCGGTGCCGGTTCCGTGCAGGCGACCGGCGTGATCCCGCCCGGATTCGAGGGCGCCCTCGACGGCGGCGTGGAGCAGGACCTCGACAAGGCGAAGGCCGCGCTCGCCGAGGCCGGCTACACGGGCCAGACCCTCAAGCTGCAGTTCCCGAACGACTACCCGGTCGGCGGCGTGGAGTTCACCCCGCTCGCCGAGCGCGTGCAGGCACAGCTCGAAGACGCCGGCATCACGGTCGACCTCGCCCCCGCGCCCTTCGCGACCGAGCTCGACGCCTACGTCAACGGCACCGAGGGCTTCGGCCTGTGGTTCTGGGGCCCGGACTACGCCGACTCCGCGAACTTCCTGCCCTTCGCCCCGGGTCTGAAGGTCGGCCTCCGCGCCGGCTGGGC
>NZ_JAGYWT010000730.1:0-865 GCF_019279095.1 Microbacterium sp. BF1
CGGTGCGCGCTTACGCGCCGGTGCGGACTCGGTGGCCGACTCCGCGGGTGCTTCGGCGGTGGGCACCGACTGGTCGTTCTGGGTCTCGGAGAGGTTCTCCACGAGTACTCCCTTATATGTCATGGGGAATGAGCGTTGAACGCACACAACGGGTGCTGCGCGCGATCGCACGGGCTGACGCTCGGCGCCAGCCAGCCTCGGCACTTGTGCCACAGGGATTTGCGTGCGGGTCTTGCAAGATTTGCAATGGGGCCAGATTCACGCAGTTACGTGGAGCCCTCCGCTCGAGTCCCCACTGTACCACCACGGACGTCGACTGCGAGCAGGAGCGCCTCCCACGGGGTGTCGGTGACTCGATCGGCCAGCTCGACCGCGTCCTGGCGGCTGCCCGGCCCGTCTGCGAGCACGAGCACGCTGGGGCCCGCTCCCGAGACGACGGCGGCGAAGCCCGCTGCGCGCAGCGCCTGCCCCAGACGCTGCGTCTCGGGCATGGCTCCTGCCCGGTAGTCCTGATGGAGCCGGTCGGCGGTGGCGTCAAGGAGCAGCTCGGGGCTCTGCATGAGCGCGGCGATCAGCAGCGCGGAGCGCGAGACGTTGAACACGGCATCCGCGGTGGAGACCTGCGGCGGCTGCAGCGACCGCGCCTGCGATGTCGACATCGTGTACGCGGGAACGAGAACGAGGGGCGAGACGCCACGGTGGACGAGCAGCTTCTTGTGCTGCGGTCCGCGCTCCGACATCCACGCGATCGTGAGACCGCCGAAGAGAGCCGGCGCGACGTTGTCGGGGTGGCCTTCGAGCTCGGTCGCGAGGCGGAGGAGGTCGGTGTCGCCGATCTCGACATCGCCCTCGAGCAGGCCCTTCG
>NZ_JAGYWT010000731.1:0-864 GCF_019279095.1 Microbacterium sp. BF1
GGCTCGATCGGGATGCCGACGCGGTCGAGCGACTCCGCCGCCTGCGTGCTCGCGGACTCGCCGATCTCGCGCGGGAACCACCCGCCCGCGCAGTTGTCGCACCTCCCGCAGGGCGCCGCCGTGTCGTCGTCGAGCGACCGCTGCAGGAACTCCATGCGGCATCCGTCGGTCTGCTCGTACTCGATCATGTGCTGCTGCTCGGCGAGACGCTCGGCGGCGATGCGCTCGTAGCGTTCGGCGTCGTAGGTCCACGGCTCACCGGTCGCGACCCATCCCCCCTGCACGCGCCGGACCGCACCGTCGACGTCGAGCACCTTCAGCAGCAGCTCCAGCGGCGTGCGGCGGATGTCGACCATCGCCTCGAGCGCCGGCGTCGAGATCGGCGCATCGCCGAGCGCGCCGATCACCCGCTCCGCGCGTTCCCGATCCGGCATCGAGGCCGTCGCGAAGTAGTGCCAGATGTCGCGGTCTTCGATGCCCGGCAGCAGCAGCACGTCGGCGCTCTCACTCGCACGGCCGGCACGACCCACCTGCTGGTAGTACGCCACGGGAGACGACGGCGCTCCGAGGTGCAGCACGAATCCCAGATCGGGTTTGTCGAAGCCCATGCCCAGCGCGCTCGTGGCGACCAGAGCCTTGACCTCGTTGCGCTTGAGCATGCCCTCGGACTCGGCGCGCTCCTCGGTGTCGGTCTGCCCGGTGTAGGCCCGCACGTCGTGCCCGTGATCGCGCAGCAGGCGGGCGGTGTCGACGGCAGCCGCGACGGTCAGCGTGTAGATGATGCCGGAACCGGGAAGATCGTCGAGGTGGCTCAGCAGCCACGCGAGGCGGCTCGCCGAATCGCGCAGGCGCAGCACACCGAGG
>NZ_JAGYWT010000732.1:0-851 GCF_019279095.1 Microbacterium sp. BF1
CCCGCGCCCCCTTCGCGGAGGCGAGGAACCGCGGCGTCCCGCCGACCGAACCGTAGGCGCGCACCGGCGAGTTGACCCCACCGGGGATCACCGCGCGGGCAGCGGAGAACAGGTCGTCATTGCGGTCGGTCATGAAGGAGAGCTCCTCGGAGAAGTCAGTCGCGCAGCCAGCCGGCCGCTTCGGTGGCCCAGTAGGTGAGCACCGCATCCGCACCGGCACGGCGGATGGAGAGAAGGGATTCGAGGATGGCCGCACGACGGTCGATCCAGCGGTTCGCGCCGGCGGCTTCGATCATCGCGTACTCGCCGGACACCTGATATGCCCACACGGGAATACTCACCGTGTCGCGAACCTCGCGCAGCACGTCGAGGAAGGCCATGGCCGGTTTCACCATGACGATGTCGGCGCCCTCGGCCTCATCGACGACAGCCTCGCGCACGCCCTCGCGCCGGTTGCCCGGATCGAGTTGGTACGTGCGACGGTCGCCCTTCAGCTGAGAGTCGACGGCCTCGCGGAAGGGTCCGTAGAAGGCGCTCGCGTACTTCGCGGCGTAGGCGAGCAGAAGCGTGTCGGTGAAGCCCTCGGCGTCGAGCGCCCTGCGGATCACCGTGACCTGGCCGTCCATCATCCCGGACAGCCCCAGCAGCTGAGAGCCGGCACGGGCCTGCGCCAGCGCCATCGAGGTGTACCGCTCGAGCGTCGCGTCGTTGTCGACTGACCCGTCGGCGGCGAGCACGCCGCAGTGACCATGATCGGTGAACTCGTCCAGGCATAGATCCGTCTGCACGACGAGCGCGTCGCCGACCTCGGAGGCCAGCGCTTCCGTCGCGACGTTCAGGATGCCTCGCGG
>NZ_JAGYWT010000733.1:0-849 GCF_019279095.1 Microbacterium sp. BF1
GTGCGGGACCCCCGGATACTGCGGCGCGGCGGGCAGATGCACGGCGGGCGGAACGGGAGGCTGCTGAGGCTCGCTCATGACGACGAGCGTAGCCCCGGGTGCTGTGTCGTGCACGGCGACGAGCGCCGGTGCGGTCTCAGCTCTTGGCGCCGCTGAGATGGCAGAAACGCTACGTTCGATGTCGAACCGCCACGAGTGGCAGGATTGACTATCAACGTCAGAAAACCGCCAACGGGAGTGTGAGTATGAAGACGGTCGCCTGCGTCATCCAAGACGGATTCGCACCCTTCGAGTTCGGCGTCGCCTGCGAGGCGTTCGGCCTGGACCGCGCCGATGACGGCGTGCCGAACTTCGACTTCCGCATCGTCGCTCCCCGTGCCGGGGTCGTGACCTCGAAGATCGGCTTCTCGGTCAACGTCGAGCACGATCTGACCTTCGCGTACGAAGCCGACCTCGTGGTGTTCTGTCCCCTTCCTCGCGAGCGGTGGGGCGACATCGACCCGCTCCTGCTCGACGTCGCCAGGCACGCGGTCGACCGCGGCGCCTGGGTGATGAGCGTCTGCAGCGGCTCGTTCATCCTCGCCGCGGCAGGAGTGCTCGACGGTCGGCGCGCCACCACGCACTGGATGTACGCGCACGTCATGGCCGAGATGTACCCGGGGATCGACATCGACCCCGACGTGCTGTTCGTGCAGGACGGCAAGATCATCACGAGCGCGGGAACGGCCGCAGGGATCGACGCGTGCCTGCACCTGCTCCGGCAGGAGGTGGGCGCCGAGCTCACCAACCGCATCGCCCGCCGGATGGTCGTGCCGCCCCAGCGCGACGGTGGCCAGGCGCAGTTCATCG
>NZ_JAGYWT010000734.1:0-846 GCF_019279095.1 Microbacterium sp. BF1
TCGACGAGCACGACGTGGGCGGCATGGTGATCGACGTGCACGGCGACGGCGAATCCGAGGCGCGGATGCAGGGCGACCCGTCCGGCGGCGGGGCCTCTCGTGTCCCGGTCGAGGCCTGCCGACGCGACGGCTCCGGCGTTCTCGAGCATCCGCAGCACCTGCGTGACCGCGGTGCGTGACAGACCAGTGGCGGACATCAGCTCCGAGCGGGTCTGCGGCCCGCTGCGAGCGAGCGCCTCCAGGATCGCGCGGCCGTTGAGCGTGCGCAGCAGGCCCTGCGGTCCCGCGAGTGGTCTGGACATCTGTTCCCTGGGTTGCCTGTCTGGTTTTCGTGTACCGCGCCAGGTGTCGTTCCGACGCGATGCCGACACGGAGCCGGGCGCAACGCCCGGACTGCTGACGGTTTGGTTGACTCGTCTTGTTTGGGGTTTTTCACGCCGCGTGAGCGGCCGGTGTGTTGATTATCTCGAACTCAATGGGCGTGAGCCTTCCGAGTCGTCGTTGTCGCCTGCGGCGGTGGTAGGTTCGCTCGATCCAGGTCACGATCTCGAGGCGGAGTTCTTGTCTCGAGTGCCACCTCTTCTTGTTGAGGACGTTCTTCTGCAGCAGCGCGAAGAACGACTCCATCGCTGCGTTGTCCGCGCATGCACCGACGCGGCCCATCGATTCGGTGATCCCGCTCTGGCGGAGCAGCTCGACGAACTTCCGCGACCGGAACTGGCCGTATTCAACCGGTCGTCGCAACACCGGCGAATCGGGGTATTGGATGAGCGTGTGGGACAGGCAGAAGCAGGTGCGGGCGTATCGGGGGCAGATCGTGTCTCCTGGGCGGCCGACGGTCGCGTG
>NZ_JAGYWT010000735.1:0-844 GCF_019279095.1 Microbacterium sp. BF1
GTCCCGGCGGTACCTCGACCGTGCGCTCGGCCGAATCCACCCGGATCACGGAGTCGACCTCCTGGCCGATCTCGAGCCCCAGGTCGGCACGCACTGCTTTGCTGAAGCCGATCATGTTCTCGCTGCCCATCCGCGCCAGGCGCAGGCGGGCGGTGCGTCCGCCGACGGTGACGGCCACGGGGAAGGCCTTGCCGGCACCGAGCGAGGCGACCTGCTCATCCGTGAGGAGGATCGCCGCAACGGGGCCACGGCCGGTGAGGACGGTGTGCAGGCGCAGTTCGCTCATGCCGGAAGAGTACGCCCGGGACCCTCGAGTTCGGCGGTGAGAATCGCGTTGCGCTCCGTGATGAGGTGGCGCATGTACTCCCGCATGAACAGCGCGTCGACGAGCCGGCCGAGCGGGCCGAACGGCGAGCGGAAGGTCACCGTGTCGTGCATGAGCGTGCCGGACGGGTGCTCCTCGAACCGGTGCTCGTGCAGGAACGCCGCGAACGGCCCCGAGATCTGCCGGTCCGAGAATCCGTTCGGGGGATCGATGTCGAACACGATCGAGCGCAGCCGGAACGGGATGCCGAAGTGGCGTGCCCGCCAGGTAGCGGTCGTGCCCTCGGTGAAGACGCCGCCGGCCGGTGCCTCGATCATCGTCTCGCCGAATCGGGCCATGCTCTTCACGTGCAGTGCAGGGTCGAGCGACGCGGCGAACACCTCGGCGGGGGCCGCACCGATAACCGTCTCGAGTGCGAACCGGGCCATGTCAGAGGGCTTCGGGCTGCGGACGCGGATCGGCGAAGTCGCCCGCGTCCTTGCGCAGCCTGGCCACGATCGCGACGAGCTCAGCGGCGTC
>NZ_JAGYWT010000736.1:0-841 GCF_019279095.1 Microbacterium sp. BF1
ATCGCGCGCCAGCCGACCAGTAAGGCCCCGAGCACGAGGGTCGCCACGATGATGAACGGCACCTCGGCGGTGTCGCCGCTGAGCACGCGGATGAGCATTCCTCCCGCGACCGTCACGATCCAGACCACGGCACCCCACAGCACGGACCAGGGGCGGCGTGGCCGACCGGGCAGCAGCGCGGCGAGGAGATGCCCGATGAGCAGGGCGATCAGGAAGGGCCACGCCGTGAGCAGGAAACCGGCAGGGTTCTCGTCATGAGAGGCGCGGCCGATCGCGGCGAAGATCAGCACGAGCACGACATCGACGACGACAGCGGGAAGGTACCTCATGCCACGACCCTACGTGCCTCGAACCGAAGCAGCGCCCGCCCCGCGGCATCTGGCGGAATAACCGCACCCGAAGCGGGCGTCACTCGAAACGGGTGAACGATCCGTCGCGCAGCACCGGTACGAGATCGACCGCGTCGAGCACGGCAGCGTCCGCCACCGATGTCGGCACCAGCCCCGACGCTTCGATGCGGGCGGTCGCCATGACTCCGTCGGCGAGCTCGTGGCCGGAACCGCTCGCACCGACCATGTGCCGCACGGCGCCGCGGAGCGCATGGAAGCCCTCCGCGGCCACCGCAGCATCCGGAGCCGTGTGATCGATGCCCCGAGCAGAGAGCGCCGACACGATCGCTCCGGCTCCGAGCTGGTCCTCGACTGGACAGAAGAGTGAGCGACCATCAGGTGCGTCATCGAACCCGACGTGGTCAGATTCGGTCTACCTCACAGGCGCTCACTCTTCTGTCCGTCGTCCGTCTCGAAGCGTTCCTGATTCCCTTCGCGCCCCTTCTGGTCGC
>NZ_JAGYWT010000737.1:0-839 GCF_019279095.1 Microbacterium sp. BF1
CGGTGCCGTGGCAGCGAGCGTGCGCTGGGCGCGGCGGATCAGCCCGACGGCTCCGCCGACGAGCAGCAGCACACCGATCGTCAACACGAGGATCATGTTCACGGTGGTCGGGGTCAGGGCCAGCAGCCCGTCTGCGAGGGTCTCGCGCCGATCGGCGTCGGCGAGCATCCAGAGGGCGCTCGCTGCGACGGAGGAGAACAGGAGGCCCCAGATGATGGCGGCCCAGCGGGTGCGGGGCGGGGTGGTGGTCTCGGTGATCGTGGGCGTGCTCATCACTGGTCTTCCTTCATGGGCTCGTAGATGGTGACGTTGATGGCACCACTGGTCTGATCGATGGTGACGGGCTGGACGGTGGTCGCAGACACACGGTCCGAGGAGATGTCCTGGACGATGACGGACTCGCCGCCGCGGTCCTCGAAGGACCAGATGCCGCTGTCGATGATGGTCGCGGTCTCACCCTCCACCCGCGTCCAGTGCGCCGTCCCGGTGTCGAGCGTCGCGCGAAGCTCGAGCTCCACTCCCGCATCGACGTAGATCTCGGTGGTGCCGGAACCCTTCTCGATCACGATCGGCCGGGGCGCGCCGTCATGCTGGTTCAGCGAGAGATAGAGGTCTCCGAACGGCTGACTGATGTGCTCCGCCCGGTTGTTGGAGATCGACGCCCAGCCGAGCGTGAAGCCCTGAAGGGTCGAGAATGCACCGGCCACCAGTTCGCGTAGCCGAGCGGGAACTCGGTGCGCAGACCGTCGAGGTACGACCACCACTCGTCGATGTCGGGCTTGGTGCCTGCAGTCGCTCCGCGGAAGGCCGCATCGAGATCGGTGAGCACGTCGCGCACA
>NZ_JAGYWT010000738.1:0-836 GCF_019279095.1 Microbacterium sp. BF1
TATCACCGCCGACTGTTCGATCCCGACCCCGCCGTGCACGTGCCGGCGGCGGTCGCCTGGTCGACCTGGGAGGCGTCGACCGTCACGCTGACGCCGAACTCGACACGGCCTGGCACTACCTCGACGACGGCTCCGACCCGTCTCCCGCTCCCGCAGCTCTGCGCGATTGGACCCTGCCCGCCTACGACGACAGTGCATGGAAGTCGGCAGCGGGCTCGTTCGGCGCCAAGGGCGGAAAGCTCGCGCCTGTGGGCTCGCAGACGCCGAAGACGCTGCTGAACCACTACCTCGACGGTGCGGCCGCCCCCACCGTTCCCACCTACTTCTTCCGCACCACGTTCGAGCTGGAAGCCGGCGTCGCCGAGCAGGTCGCGGCTCTGCAGAGCACCATCACGTACGACGACGCGATCATCGTCTGGATCAACGGCACCGAGGTCGCCCGCTACGTCGACGGACGCATCACCGACACCGTGAACGTCGAGTATGCCGGCGACGGCAACGGCAGCCCGCTCACCAGCACGTTCAGCGCAGAAGGCGACCTGCTGCACGACGGCACGAACACCATCGCCGTGTCGCTGTTCCAGGACCGCGAGACCAGCTCCGACATCTTCTTCGACATGTCGTCGCTGACCCTCGTCGAAGCATCCGCTCCCGGCACCCCCGTCGTCGCGCCGCCGACCCGGGTGATCCTCACACCGACCGAGCAGCCGGGCGTGAGGAACGAACTGGTGACAGTTTCGGTTTAGGCCGCGAGTGTGAGCGGCTCGGTTAGCTTGGCTTCGAACTCGATGGGCGTCAACCCGCCGAGGGTGTCCTGGGCTCGCTGGCGGTGATAC
>NZ_JAGYWT010000739.1:0-829 GCF_019279095.1 Microbacterium sp. BF1
CCTGCTCGCCGGCGCCGATGTGGTGGTCGACACGAGCGATTCGTTCGCGACCCGCCGCGATGTGGCCGCGGCGGCCGAAGCGCTCGGACTCCCGCTCGTGTGGGGTGCCGTGCAGGAGTGGCATGCGCAGGCCACGGTGTTCTGGTCGGACCCGCCGGAGGGGGAGCCGGTGGTGCTCGCCGACCTCTTCCCGCTGGGCACCGAGGGCGAGCCGCCCAGCTGCGCTCAGGTCGGTGTTCTCGGAGCCCTGTGTGTGCAGGTCGGCGGGCTGCTGGCGGGCGAGGTGATCAAGCTCCTGAGCGGTGCCGGCGAACCGCTGCTCGGTCGGCTCGCGATGATCGATGCGCTCACCTCCCGCCAGCACGAGATACCGATCCGTCCGGCATCCGCGGCGACGAGGGCGGTGCGCGCATGACCGGCCGCCGCACGGTCGAGGAGCAGCTCGCCCGTGTGCTCGATGCCGTCCGCCTGATCGAGAGCGAGGCGCGTCCGGTGGCTGATGCCGCAGGACGCACCCTCGCCGCTCCCGCAGCCGCCGCCCACGACATCCCCCTGTTCGACAACTCCGCGATGGACGGCTTCGCCGTGCGCGGCGCCGATGTCGCTGAGGCCTCCGAGGAGAACCCGGTCACTCTGCGCGTGGTCGCCGACCTCCCCGCGGGCGTCGACCTCGACCCCCCGCTCGGCGTGGGCGAAGCCGCCCGCATCATGACCGGGTCCCCCACCCCCACCGACGCCGACGTGATCGTGCCGTTCGAGGACACGGCCGGTGGCCTCGCCGACTCGCTCGACGAGGTGAGGGTGTTGCGCGCTCCGGCGAAGCCCGGGG
>NZ_JAGYWT010000074.1:0-7898 GCF_019279095.1 Microbacterium sp. BF1
CCACTCGGCTGCATCTCGCCGACCCGCGCGGCATCAAGCGGCTCGCGGCGCGCTTCGGGGGAGCCATGGAGGTCCTGGAACCGGGTGTAGCCCGCGCGGCGACCAGGGAGTGGGCAGCCGCAGGACTCGCCCTCTATCGCCAACCCGAAGCAAAGGTTTGATCTGTAGACTGGATCGAACGCTCACCGACGACGGGAAACCTGACATGTTCGCTGGAATGCAAGGCTGGCACCTGCTTATCGTGCTGGCAGTGATCCTCCTTCTTTTCGGTGCGGCGAAGCTGCCGGCCCTCGCCAAGAGCATGGGTCAGTCCGCCCGCGTGTTCAAGGGCGAGATGAAGGCGATGAAGGACGATGACGCCGCTCGCACCGAGTCCGCAGCCGTCGACCCGACCACGGTGAAGGACTCGGGCATCGACCCTGAGACTCCGCCCCGCGCCTGACCGGCCGTGGTAGCCATCGAACCGACCGTGATGCCGAAGGCGGATCGGGATCGACGGATGTCGCTCGGCGCGCATCTCGTCGAACTGCGCAAGCGCCTCATGTTCGCTGCGCTCGCTCTCGTGGTCGGCATGGTCATCGCCTTTCTCGTGGCTGACCCGATCATCAACTTCATCACCGAACCGGTGCGCATCATCGCCGAGAAGCGCGGAGACGACTTCAGCGCGCTCAACTTCGGAACCATCACCTCGGCGTTCGACATGCGCATGCGCATCGCGTTCTCCATCGGCATCTTCCTGTCGGCTCCGGTCTGGCTGTGGCAGGTCTGGGCGTTCATCATGCCCGGCCTCACTCGCAAAGAGGTCAGGTACACGATCGGTTTCGTCGTGGCTGCCGTTCCGCTGTTCTTCGCCGGCTGCTACCTCGGGGTGATGATCATGCCCCACATCATCGAGCTCATGTGGAGCTTCACCCCGGCCGGAGCGACGAACCTCTACTCCGCCCAGGAGTACTACGACTTCATCTTCAAGCTGATGATCGTGATCGGCATCTCGTTCGTGCTGCCGGTGTTCCTGGTCGCTCTCAACCTCGCCGGCGTCATGTCGGGCCGAGCGATCCTCAAGGGATGGCGGGTCGCCATCATCATCGCCACGGTGTTCGCCGCTCTCGCGACGCCGGCCGCCGACGTCGTCAGCATGCTCATGCTCGCGGGTATCCTGATCGTCCTCTTCTTCGCCGCCGCGGGTCTCTCCCTGATCTTCGATCGACGCAAACGCAAACGCGACGAGGCATCAGGGCTTCTGCCGGATCCGGCATGAGTTCGCCCTCGGAGAGGTACGCGCGCGCGCAGGAGGCAGTGGAGCACCCGCAGTCCACAGCGTTCGCGGCGTTGCAGAAGTTCCAGCTCGACGCCTTCCAGGTCGCAGGCTGCCACGCGCTCGAGAGCGGACGCAGCGTACTGGTCGCAGCCCCCACGGGTGCGGGAAAGACCATCGTCGGTGAGTTCGCGATCCACCTCGCGATGCAGACCGCGAGCGACAAGGCGTTCTACACGACGCCGATGAAGGCGCTCTCCAATCAGAAGTTCAGAGAGCTGGTCGACGTCTACGGAGCCGATCAGGTGGGTCTGCTCACCGGCGACACCAACATCAACGGCAACGCCCGCATCGTCGTGATGACCACCGAAGTCCTGCGCAACATGATCTACGCCGACTCCTCGGCGCTGCGGGACCTGCGCTACGTCATCATGGACGAGGTCCACTACCTCGCCGACCGCTTCCGCGGCGCGGTGTGGGAAGAGGTCATCATCCACCTGCCGGCGCGTGTGCGCCTGGTCTCCTTGAGCGCCACCGTATCCAACGCCGAGGAGTTCGGTGATTGGCTGGACACCGTGCGCGGCGACACCGAGGTGATCGTCTCCGAGATCCGGCCTGTGCCGCTGGAGCAGCACGTGCTCGTCCGCGACGACCTCCTGCCGCTCTTCGACGATCGTGCCGGCCCGGCCACCGCGCAGGTGAACCAGGAGCTGATGCGTATCCGCTCCTCTACGGGCACGACATACGAGAACAACCGTCAGGCGCAGTCCTACCGCAGCGACCGCCACGCCGGTCGTCAGGCGAAGCGGCCTCAGCGAGGCGGCCGTCGTCCGGTACGCGCCGCCAACGCACGCCGGATCGAGCGGATGGATCGCCCCGACGTCGTGCGACTTCTGGAGCGGGCGAATCTGCTCCCGGCGATCTTCTTCATCTTCAGTCGGGTCGGGTGCGAGGCCGCCGTGCAGCAGGTGCGTCGGGCAGGGATCCGGCTCACCTCGAACGAGGAGCGTTCCGAGATCCGCGCCATCGTCGAGGAGCGCACGCGCACCCTCCAGGAGGAAGACCTCGGCGTGCTCGGCTACTGGGAGTGGCTCGACAACCTCGAGCGCGGCGTCGCATCGCACCACGCGGGGTTGCTGCCCGCGTTCAAGGAAGTCGTCGAGGAGCTCTATCAGCGCAAGCTCGTGAAGGTCGTCTTCGCCACCGAGACGCTCGCGCTCGGGATCAACATGCCGGCGCGTACGGTCGTGCTCGAGAAGATGGAGAAGTTCAACGGCGAGGCCCGTGTCGCCATCACCTCGGGGGAATACACACAGCTCACCGGGCGCGCCGGGCGTCGAGGCATCGACGTCGAAGGTCACGCCGTGGTGCAGTGGACCGAGGGCATGGATCCGCAGGCGGTCGCGGCGCTCGCTTCCCGCAGGACGTATCCGCTGAATTCGAGCTTCCGCCCCACGTACAACATGGCTGTGAACCTGATCGACATGTTCGGCAAGGTCAGGGCCCGGCAGATCCTGGAATCGTCGTTCGCGCAGTTCCAGGCGGACCGTGCCGTCGTCGGGCTGGCGCGTCAGGTGCGCGAGGCCGAGGAGTCTCTGGCCGGCTACCAGAGCGCGATGGCATGCGAGCACGGAGATTTCCCCGAGTACGCGGCCATCCGGCGCGAGCTGAGCGACCTCGAGAAGAAGAACCGACAGGATTCGAACGCGCCGCGTGCGTCGCGCGACAAGCGCATGAAGCGCATGCAATCATTGCGCACGCAGATGCAGCGCCACCCCTGCCACCGCTGTCCCGATCGTGAAGCTCACGCGCGGTGGGCGGAGCGCTATTGGAAGCTCAAGCGCCAGAACGACCGGATCCGTCGTCAGATCGAGACGCGCACCGGTTCCGTCGCGCGCGTCTTCGACCGTGTCATCGAGGTGCTGGAGACACTCGACTACATCGTGGACGACGGCGAGGAGACCACTCTGACCGAGGCCGGACGCACCATGCGCCGTATCTACGGTGAACGCGATCTGCTGGTCGCCGAGTCCCTGCGCCAAGGCCTGTGGGCCGGTCTCGACGCCCCCTCACTCGCCGCCATGGCGTGCTGCCTGGTGTACGAGCCCCGCATTCGCTTCGTCGCGGCGGGGCTCACGGTGTCTTCGGAGGTGAAGAACCAGATGTCGCCGGCATCGTCCATCTGCCGGGTCGACATCGGTCGACTCACGAGGTTGCCGTCGTCGTCGGTGGTGGTGAGCATCGTGATGTCGATGTCCTCCACGAGCTCGGCGACGCGGGCGAGGGCTTCGGGTCCTGTGATCTCGGTCATGGCATCAGCGTGCCGCCTGCCGTGGTGGTGGTCACGGGCATTGACACCGTGGCGGTGCCGTGACAGGGAGGTGCCGGCGTCTCGCAGCGACACCCCGGCGTTGCGGCCCGCGGTCGCACCGTCGCATGACACCCTGGTGACATGATCGACGAACCACTCCCCGAGGCCCTCAGCTCCGAGATCAACGCCGTGCTCGACGACGCGGGAGTGCACGCCGATCGACGATTGATCATGCGCATGGTGCGCACGGCGATCCTGCTCGGCGTGGACGGTGCCGATCGTCTCGACCTCAAGATCGCCTCGGCGGCTCTGGCTGAGATGCGCGATGCGTTCCGGCTGTTCGCGCCGTTCCGCGGAGTCCCCAAGGTGACCGTCTTCGGATCGGCCCGCACCCGGCATGACGATCCGCTCTACCTCACGGCTCGCGATGTGGCGGCGGCCCTGGCGGGCGACGGCTGGATGGTCGTCACGGGTGCCGGACCCGGCATCATGCAGGCGGCGTCGGAGGGAGCGGGCCCCGCTCTCTCGCTGGGCGTCTCCATCCGGCTGCCCTTCGAGGAGAAGCCGAACGGCTTCGTGACCGGTCAGGACCACGTCGTCGCGATGAAGTACTTCTTCACACGCAAACTCATGCTGATCAAGGAATCGCGTGGATTCATCTGCCTTCCCGGCGGATTCGGCACTCTCGACGAGATGTTCGAGCTGCTCACCCTTCAGCAGACGGGGAAGGCCGAGCCGACCCCCATCGTTCTCCTCGACGAGCCCGGGGGCACCTTCTGGCAGGGTCTGCGCAGCTTCATCGACGATCACCTCGCTCCGACCGGGGTGATTTCGGAGGGTGACTTCGACCGCGTCGTGATCACGGATTCGGTGGAGGCGGCGCGCGCGGAGATCACCGGGTTCTGGCACAACTACGACTCGTTGCGGTGGGTCGGCGACGCCTTGGTGCTGCGCCTGAAGGCCGTGCCGACGGATGACGAGATCGAAACGCTCAACCAGCAGTTCGCCTCGATGCTCTCGACGGGCCGGATCGAGCGGACGGCTCCGCTGCAACCCGAGGTCGCCGACGACGACAAGCTCGACCTGCCGCGTCTGATCCTGCACCTGGATCAGCGGCAGGTGGGCAACCTGTTCCGGCTGATCGGAGCGATCAACGCGCTTCCGTCTGCTCCCGCGCGGTGATGCGGGCCGCGAAGTCCGTGAGGTCGACGGGGCGATCGAGGATGCGCTCCGCGGCCCGGTGCCCGGAGTAGAACGCCGCACCGACCGTTGCCGGTTCGTCGCCCCAGGTGGCTTCGCCGGCGAAGTGCAGTACCCCGTCGACGGGCCCTGCGAGCACGTCGTGGTCGTGATGCGTGGAACCCAGTGCGAGGTGCGAGTAGGAGCCGTTCGAGAACTCGTCCTCACCCCAGCGGGTGACCCAGTGGGCGAGCGGCTCGCCCACGGCATCCGGGTAGAGGACCCGGAGCGCACTCACCGCGTCGGCGACGATCTCCGCATCGGGAAGCTCCTGAATACGGCGACCGAAGGGTCCGGCGGCGAAGGTCAGCAGTGTCGGGATGCCGCTGACGGCGGAGACGTCGTACCAGGAGTGCCAGTGCTCGCCGGCCTCGCCGAGGGCACGGATCACGTAGGTCCCCTCGTTCCAGAAGCGCTCGGGGAACTGGACGAACACCTTGTTGAAGACGCCCATCCCGAGCCGGGAGACGGGGCCTGCGACCGCGTCGGGCAGTGCCGGCTCGAACGCGATCGTCCCCGCCTTGAGCACCCCGAGGGGCACGGTCACGATCGCCCTGGCGGCCCGGTACTGCGTCTCGCCCGCGTGCACGACGACGCCGTCGCCCGACCGGCTCACCCGCGTCACGACCGTCTCCAGGCGCACATTGAGGCCGGAGCCGATGCGTCGGGGCAGTTCGTCGTACCCGCGGGGGAAGATCACCTCGTCGCCCTCGATCGCGTCCTCGTCGAGGCCATGGGCGTCGAGGTCGCCGATCCAGGCGCCGCACTGCTCCTCGACCCGATGGCGGAAGAACTCGCGGATGTCGTCGATGCGCTCCGGGGCGAATCCCGACCGGTCGAGGGCACGCTCGGTCACATCCAGGTAGGTGTCGCCGGGGGAGGAGGCGGCGATCTCCTCCACGAGCAGACGATCGGCCATGTCGACGTCGGCGATCCACTGCGCGGTGGCCCCCTCGTCCATCGGATGCCCGTCGCCGTCGAAGTTCTCGATCGGGCGCCCGCCCACCTGGAAGCTGCCCACGGTGTATTCGATCGCCGGGATCCTCAGCGCGTGGACGAGGTTCCACAGAGGCGAGTCCTCGATCCCATGGATCCACGACGCGCCGAGGTCGACCGGGAATCCGGCGCCGCGGTCGGTGTGCATCCGACCGCCGATGCGGTCGCGTCCTTCCAGGACCACGACGCTCTGGCCCGCGTCGGCGAGCATCCGGGCGCTCGTGAGCCCCGACATCCCGGCGCCGATCACGATCGTGTCGAATGTGCTCACGTGCTCCTCCTCGAGCGGCTCCCGTATCCCGACGACGCCGCCGCCGTGCGGGAGCCGGTGGGCACAGGGTATCGTGGTACGGATGTCGCGCGTGCGAACAGGCGCGACGAGAGCTGAATAGAGAGGCCGTCATGGACATCGAACTGAGTCTGCTGCGAGGGATCGAGAAGGAGAAGGCGATCCCCTTCGAAGAACTCGTCGCCATCATCGAGCAGGCGATCCTGACCGCGTACTCCAAGCACGTCGCCGCCGACGGCGTCACGCCCGAGGGCGTTCGCGTCGACCTCGACCGCAAGACCGGCCACGTCGCCGTGCTGCAGGTCGTCAAGGACGAAGAGGGCGCGATCATCGGCGAAGAGGACGCCACGCCGGACGATTTCGGGCGTATCGCGGCCTTCGCCGCCAAGCAGGTCATCAGCCAGCGTCTGCGCGACATCGCGGACGACGTCGTGCTCGGTGACTTCAAGGACAAAGAGGGCGACATCGTCGCCGGCGTGATCCAGCAGGGTCCGAACCCTCGCATGATCCACGTCGATCTCGGAGCCGTCGAGGCGATCCTGCCCCCCGAGGAGCAGGTGCCGGGCGAGGAGTACACCCACGGTTCACGCCTGCGCGTGTACGTCACGAGCGTCGCCAAGGGACTCAAGGGCCCGCAGATCACCGTCTCCCGCACCCACCCGGGGCTCGTGCGCAAGCTCTTCGCGCTCGAGGTGCCGGAGATCGCGGCGGGACTGGTCGAGATCGTCGCGCTCGCCCGCGAGGCCGGCCACCGCACGAAGATCGCGGTCAAGGCGAACGACCCGTCGATCAACGCCAAGGGCGCCTGCATCGGCGAGATGGGCCGTCGCGTGCGCGCCGTGACCGAGGAGCTCGCGGGGGAGAAGATCGACATCGTCGATTACGACGCCGATCTGCCGACCTTCGTCGCCCACGCCCTCTCGCCGGCGAAGGTCACGAGCTCCTTCGTGCTCGATGCCGGCACCAAGGCCGTCCGCGCCCTGGTGCCCGACTATCAGCTGTCGCTGGCGATCGGCAAGGAGGGTCAGAACGCGCGTCTGGCCGCCAAGCTCACCGGTGCGAAGATCGACATCCAGCCGGACAGCGTCCTCGACTGATCCCCTTCGGCCTTCCGCCGCGCCCGGGAACGGGCGAGGCGGGGTGAAACGCAGGTGTAAGATGGAACCCGTACGAACGTGCGTCGGTTGTCGCACGCGTGCTCCCCGCTCCGCCCTTCTTCGGGTGGTGGCCCAGAACGACACCCTCATCCCCGATGAGAGTGCTGTCCTGCCGGGGCGCGGCGCGTGGGTGCATCCGACACCTGATTGCATCCAGGCCGCTCTGCGGCGACGAGCTTTCGGACGAGCACTGCGTGTGACCACTCAGCTGGACACACGGACCTTCGAACAGCACCCACCAAGAAACAAAGGCTGAACAGCTATGGAAACAAAGTGAACGGCTCGAAATGAGACCCGTCCGCGACTAGTGGTCTGCCCTGTCTGGGTGGACCGACTCAGACAGGAGAATTGTGGCTGGTAAACCACGCGTACATGAGATCGCCGCCGAACTCGGCGTCGACAGCAAGATCGCACTTGCAAAGCTCAAGGAACTCGGCGAGTTCGTGAAGAGCCCGTCTTCGACCATCGAACCGCCGGTGGCGCGCAAGCTGCGCGCGGCGATCGAGGCCGACAGCTCGCTCAATCGGTGAAGGTGCCCTTCTCGGTCGAGGTGACCGTGCGGGTGACGGTCTGCGCGCTGGTCAGCGAGCCGATCGAGATCGACGCCTGGTTCAGATCGCTGCCGTCGATCGGGTCGATGCCGGGGAAGTC
>NZ_JAGYWT010000740.1:0-827 GCF_019279095.1 Microbacterium sp. BF1
CGCGACCATCGCCGGGTTCGCACCCCGCTCTCCGGCCGATGCCGTCGACGACCTCGGTGCACTGCTGCGGCTGGTCGGAGCGGTGGCGTGACCGCCGGGGCCGACTGGCGAACGCGAGCCGATGAGATCCTCGCTCGTGGACGACGATTCGACCGCCGCATCCCGTCCTTCCTGCTGCGCTCTCCGGTGAGCAGGCTCGGCTACCTCTGGGGCACGGCCGTCGGCTGGGTGTGGGGATCCCTGTGGAGCACCGGCCCCGTCGAGCGGCGTGCCGGACTGTGGATCTTCCAGGGCATGCCGAGCTGGACCTTCAACCGCGGAGGAGTGTGCGTCGGCGGCTGCTTCCTGACCGGTGACAGCCGTCCCAGCGAGGCGGTGCTCCGTCACGAGGCTGTGCACAAGGCGCAGTGGCTCCGCTACGGCTTCCTGATGCCCGTTCTCTACCTGTTCGCCGGCCGAGACCCGCTGCGCAACCGCTTCGAGATCGAAGCGGGGCTGGAGGACGGAAACTACGTGCGACGCACGCGCCGATAGATCGCGGCCGTCCGCGAGACGCACCGCAGCTCACAGCACCGCGTTCAGGAGGACCATCGCTGCGCGCGAACGCGGATCGGCAGAGGCCGTGTCAGTGTTCGACGGGCAGCAGGCCGAAGCGCTCGGGAGCATGGATGAGCGCCGGCGAGATCTCCAACGAGGTCGTCAGGTGCTCGACGATGTCTGCCGTGCCCAGGTAGCCGCCCAGCAGGGTGACGTGGGTCTCGATCTCGTCGTCGCACATCATCTCGTCGGCCCACGCACAGGTCGCGCGCGCCAGCGCCTGGCCCGGT
>NZ_JAGYWT010000741.1:0-823 GCF_019279095.1 Microbacterium sp. BF1
CGGCGCTCCGGCGGTGCTGCCGGCCTCGCTGTCACGATCGCGCAGCGCGCCTCGGGACAGGTCTCCCTGCTTCCGAGCCCCGCGATCCTCGAGCGCGTGGAGACGAAGCAGGCGATCGAGTCCGACCGCACGGTCGCCGCGGTGCTCGAAGAAGCCGCGGAGGCGCAGGCGTTCCTGTTTACCGCCGGACCCTGCGATGCCTCTTCCGCTCACGTCGAGAACGGATACCTCAGCGCCGAGGACGTGGAAGAGCTCGCGCGTCGTGGCGCGGTCGGAGACGTTCTCGGGCGCTATGTCGACGCCGAGGGCAACATCGTCGACTCACAGCTCGATGCGCGAACGGTCGGCGTCTCGCTCGACCGCCTGCGCGGAGCCGCCCGCGCGATCTTCGTCACGGCGGGACCCGCCAAGCACGACATCGCGCGCACTGTCGTGACCAGCGGCCTGTGCGGCGTTCTGGTGACCGATGAGACCACAGCACGAGCATTGTTGGAGGAACAGTGACGACCAAAGAACTCAACCGCAGGACGGCGGTGGACGTTCTGGGCGGAGAGCCCGACGACGCCACGCTCCGGCGTTTCCTGCACGGACTTCCCGGAGTGGACGCCGTCGGTCTGGAGCAGCGCGCTGCCGGGCTCGGCACCCGCTCGATCAAGACCACCTCGAAGGCGTGGGCGCTCGACACGATCATCAAGCTGATCGACCTGACGACGCTCGAGGGCGCGGACACCCCCGGCAAGGTGCGCTCCCTGGTCGCCAAGGCGAAGAACCCGGATGCCGCCGATGCGTCGACCCCGCGGGTTGCCGCCGTCTGCGTCTACGG
>NZ_JAGYWT010000742.1:0-821 GCF_019279095.1 Microbacterium sp. BF1
GTCGCGTGGACGGCATCCTGAGCACCTTCTCGGCGGACGCGCGCACGAGGACCGCTCTCGTGGACGACGTGCTGCGCTTCACGACGCTGTTTCGGAGCGAGCCTCTCTACGGGCGGCTGCTCGCCGACGAGCCCGAGGCCTTCACGCGGTACACCCTGCAGCGCGTGGGCTCGAGCCAACGCATGATCCTGCGCTGGCTCGCCAGGGCCATCAGTTCCGCACAGGGTGACGGATCGGTCAGGCCCGGCGAGCCGCAGGAGATCGCGGTCATGCTGCTTCTCATCGCGCAGTCCGCGGTCCTCTCGCACGGCACGGTGGCCGACCTCATCTCCGAAGCCGGGTGGGAACGCGAACTGCGCGCCGCACTCGACGGGCTGCTGCGACCGTGAACGGGGCATCATCCGCGCTCAACGTCGCGCGACGGAGGATCGATCTCGCACTCGCGGCCGATGAGCGCGCCGACGTTCTCGTCGTGGGAGGTGGCATCACCGGTGCGGGAGTCGCGCTCGATGCCGCATCTCGCGGCCTCCGCGTGACGCTGATCGAAGCGGATGACCTCGCTTTCGGAACCAGCCGGTTCAGCTCGAAGCTGGTGCACGGCGGCCTGCGCTACCTCGCGACGGGCGACATCGCGACCGCGAGAGAGAGCGCACACGAGCGTCATCTCCTCATGACGACGATCGCCCCGCATCTGATCCGCCCGCTCGGGCAGCTCCTGCCGTTCTCACACGGCGTCATACTCCGCCAGCGCGCGGCGGGCGCGGTCGGGATGGCGTTGGGTGATCTGCTGCGGATGCGCGCGCACACGCCCCGCAGCGTGC
>NZ_JAGYWT010000743.1:0-818 GCF_019279095.1 Microbacterium sp. BF1
CCGGCGGTGAGAAGCGCCGGCTCACGGTGGCTGCGGCCATCGCGACCAGACCGCGCGTGCTCGTGCTCGACGAGCCCACGTTCGGGCAGGATGCCCGCACCTGGGCCGAACTCGTCGCCATGCTCGCCGCGCTCCGGGACGAGGGAGCCGCCATCGTCACGATCACGCACGACCTCGAAGTCGTGCGCGCCCTGCACGCCGCGCGGTTCGAGCTGGGGGGTGCGTCATGAGCCTTCTCGAGACGCGCGCACGCAACGGAGCGCTCGCCACGGTCAACCCGGTGGCCAAGCTCGGGGTGAGCGCGCTCATCGCGGTACCCCTGATCCTGACTCTCGATCCGGTCTCGGCCTCCGTCGCTCTCGCTCTGGAGTTCGTGCTGTTCCTGTTCGCCGGGATCGGCTGGCGCGAGTTCTGGGTGCGCACCTGGCCGGTGTGGCTCGCAGCGCCCCTCACCGGTCTCACGATCGCGCTCTACGGTCAGACCAGCGGCGTCGTCTACGTCGACTGGTTCGTGCTGCGCATCAGCGAGGGATCGCTCGCGCTGGCGCTCGCGACGATGCTGCGTGTGCTGGCGATCGCGCTGCCGTCGGTGGTGCTCTTCATCACCGTCGATCCGACCGACCTCGCCGACGGTCTCGGCCAGATCGTCCGTCTGCCCGCCCGATTCGTGCTCGGTGCCCTCGCGGGCCTCCGGATGGTGGGCCTCTTTCTCGACGATTGGCGTGCGCTCGAGCTGGCGCGCCGGGCCAGGGGCGTGGCCGATCGCGGCCGCATCCGTCGCTTCCTGGGGATGGCCTTCGCCCTGCTCGTGCTCTCCA
>NZ_JAGYWT010000744.1:0-815 GCF_019279095.1 Microbacterium sp. BF1
GGCCCGCCAACTCCGCGATCCTCGCGCAGCCTCCGCACTCGGTCGACGGCCGGTTCAAGCTCACCGAGCAGGGCGAGGTCATCTTCGCCCGCTACGGCGAGCCCGCGATCGCCATGCGGCACATCGACCAGGTCGCGGCGGCGACGCTGCTGGCATCCTCCCCCACTGAGGAGGAGCGCACGAGCCGGGCGGCCGCCCGCTATGCCGAGGTCGCCTCGATCATGGACGCGGCCTCCCGGGAGCGCTTCTTCTCGCTCGTGAAGGCGGAGGGCTTCGCCCCCTGGTTCGCCACCGTGACCCCGATGGAGGAGATCGGGCTGCTGGCTCTCGGCTCCCGCCCCGCCCGCCGGGGGCTCTCGGTCGAATCGCTGGAAGACCTGCGGGCCATCCCGTGGGTGTTCGCCTGGACGCAAGCCCGCATCAACCTCGCCGGATGGTTCGGACTCGGCACCGCCCTGGACGCGGTCGGCGACGAAGAGCTGCTCGTGGAGGCGTACCGGGAGTGGCCGCTGCTTCGCACCATGATCGACAACGTCGCGATGAGTCTCGCCAAGACCGACGAGCGCATCGCCCGTCAGTACCTGGCCCTCGGCGACCGCGACGATCTGGCACAGCTCGTGCTTTCTCGCTCGTGAAGGCGGAGGGCTTCGCCCCCTGGTTCGCCACCGTGACCCCGATGGAGGAGATCGACACCCTCTGGCGCACGGCCCCGCTGCGGTCGCAGAAGCCCTCCCCGACCGACGAGGTCCGCACCGTGATGGGGGTGTTCGACGAGACGCTCTTCACGGCGGTACACGTGCGGCACCGTCGTGAAG
>NZ_JAGYWT010000745.1:0-813 GCF_019279095.1 Microbacterium sp. BF1
CGCTCGACCATTTCCCGGCCGGACTCGGTCAGGACCAGGAGCGCGGCGCGTCCGTCGTGCGGGTGCGGTTCACGCGCGATCAGGCCGTCGCGCACCAGCCGCTCCGCCGTGCTCGTGACCGTGGTCGGGTGCACCTGCAGTCGGGCGACCACGCTCGAAAGCGGAAGGCTCCCCGCGCGGCTGAAGGCCAGCAGGCGCAGTACCTCGTAGCGGGCGAAGCTCAGAGCGAAGGGCTTGAGGGTCGCATCGACGCGGGCGAGCAGCAGTTGCTGGGCGCGCATGACGGAGGTGACCAGGGCCATGCCGTCGGCGGCATCCGTCCATCCGTGCGCGAGCCACTGCCGCTTCGCCTCGGCGAGCGGATCGATGGGGAGCGGACGGGGTCGGGCCATTTCTCTACGGTAGTGGCGGGAGGGTGGGGTGCGGCGACGGCGCGCGACGCATCCGTCGCTGCAGCGGCTGAGTCTCAGTCGCATGTGAGCTGGAACTCAGTATCGCGGTCTAGAATTGCAGCAGTCGTGAGGAGCAATCGATGAAGATCTTCGTCCTGGTCAAAGAGGTGCCGGACACCTATGGCGATCGCAAGCTGAATCTCGAGACCGGACTCGCCGATCGTGCGGCGGGGGATGTGGTCCTCGACGAGATCACCGAGCGCGCTCTCGAAGTCGCCCTCAGCTACGCTGACAAGAACGACGGCACCGAGGTGGTGGCCGTCTCGATGGCTCCGGAGGGCTCGACGGCCTCCCTTCGCCGGGCGCTCGCGATCGGTGCCGGCTCCGCCGTGCACATCGCCGACGAGCAGCTCGCCGGTGC
>NZ_JAGYWT010000746.1:0-808 GCF_019279095.1 Microbacterium sp. BF1
CAGCGCGACCAGGCGACAGCGATGTTGCGCGATGCCGCGGCCTCCCGCACGCTCGCGGTGTTCGCCACTGCCTCCGACGCCGATTCGGCACGGACCACCCTCGCCGAGGCCGGATGGCCCGACGCACAGACTCTCGACACGCGTGCTCCTCGCCGGAGCGCCGCAGAATCCACCGAGGTGACCGCATGACCCTCCCCATCGAGCGCGCCCGCTCCCGCAAGCCCATCACCTGGCTGACCATCCTCGGCGTGCTGCTGCTGCCGGCGGCGGTCGGCGGCATCCTGGTCGCGGCCCTGCAGAACCCGACGGAGCGCCTCGACTCCATGACCGCGGCCATCGTCAATCTCGACGAGCCTGTGACCATCGACGGGCAGATGACTCCGCTCGGGCGCCAGCTCGCCGCGGGTCTCGTGGAGGGGTCAGACGACCTCGACTCGAACCTCACCTGGGTGATCTCGAACAAGGACGACGCGGCCGACGGACTCGCCGACGGCTCCTACCAGGCCGTCATCACGATCCCCGAGGACTTCTCGACCGCCGCCACCTCGGCCGGCACCGCGATCTCCGACGGTGGAGGCAAGGCCGAGCAGGCCACCATCACGGTGACCACGCCGAAGGACGGACTCGTCGCCGACGACCTCATCACGGGTCAGCTCGCCGATGTCGCCGCGTCGACCATGGGCACGATGCTCTCCGAGGCGACGACCGAGAACATCCTGGTCGGCTTCACCACCATCGGCGACCAGATCGGCGATGCGGCAGACGGCGCGGTGAAGCTCGCGAACGGGGCGCGGGATGCCGCCACTGG
>NZ_JAGYWT010000747.1:0-807 GCF_019279095.1 Microbacterium sp. BF1
CCCTGCGCTGCGCCCAGTTCACCGTGCGCCAGGGCGAGATCGGGGTCACGGCCTACGCGGGCGCCGGGATCGTCGCCGGATCCGATCCGGAGAGCGAACTGCTCGAGACGCGCGTGAAGTTCCGCCCCCTGGTCGACGCCCTGGCCTGACCGCAGAGACCGACGCTCAGCTGGCGGCCAAACGTTTCTTCTCGGACTCGACGTCGAAGTCGGCGCGCGGCCACTCGGGGTCGATGTCCTCCAGCGCCGCGAGCAGCAGCTCCTGCACGGCCAGTCGCGCGTACCACTTGGCGTTCGCCGGAATCACGTGCCACGGAGCCACCGCGGTCGAGGTGCGATCGAACACGGTCTGGTAAGCCTGCATGTACTGCGGCCACACCAACCGCTCGTCCACATCGCCCGGGTTGTACTTCCAGTGCTTGTCCGGACGGTCGAGGCGTTCCATCAGCCGCGTCTTCTGCTCTTCGGGCGAGATGTGCAGCATGACCTTGACGATGCGCGTACCGGATGCCGCGACGCGGGCCTCGAACTCGTTGATCGCGTCGTAGCGGCGCTCGATCTCCGCGGGCGGGGCGAGCTCGCGAACCCGTCCGATCAGCACGTCCTCGTAGTGGGAGCGGTCGAAGACGCCGATGAAACCGGGATCGGGCAGACGCTTCTCGATGCGCCAGAGGAAGTCGTGCTCGCGCTCCTCGGCCGTCGGCGCCTTGAACGCGGCGAGCGCGACACCCTGCGGGTCGACACCCCCGACCACGTGCCGCACGATCCCGCCCTTGCCGGCGGAGTCCATGGCCTGAAGCACCAGGAG
>NZ_JAGYWT010000748.1:0-801 GCF_019279095.1 Microbacterium sp. BF1
TACTTCCAGTACAACCCGCAGGGTGTCGAACACGCCAACCTCAGCTGGGGGCATGCGACGAGCGCCGATCTCCTGCGATGGACCGAGCACGACCCTGCGATCCTGTGGGACGACACGGCGCAGATCTCGCCCGTCGACGAGCGCACGGCCTCCGAGACCGTCCCAATCACTCCTGACGCGGCGTTGTCGGCGGTGAAGTCGGGTGTGTTCGTGGGTGGGGGTATCGGGCAGGTCGGTGATGTGGTGCAGTACGAGATCACGGCGACGAATGTCGGGAATGTGACGATCACCGAGGGTGGTCTGGTGGATCCGATGCAGGGTCTGTATGACGTGTCGATCGCGTGGTCGGGTGTTCCGGGTGTGCTCGAGGTGGGCGATTCGGTGACGGGTCGTGGGAAGTATCGGATCACGCAGGCGGATGTGGATGCCGGGTTCGTGGAGAACACGGGCACGGTGGGTGGTCGGACGCCGTCGGGCGCGGTGGTGCGGGTGGATACGAACACGGTGCGGGTGAACACGGTTCAACCGGCTGCGGGGTTGTCGGTGTCGAAGGCGGGGGAGGTGTCGGGTGCGGGTGGTGTCGGTGATGCGGTGTCGTATGCGTTCGAGATCGCGAACACGGGCAACGTGACCCTGTCGGGTGTGTCCCTCACCGACGAACTACCCGGCGTCAGCGTTCCGGTGGTGACGTGGCCGGGCGACGACGGCGTGCTCGCGCCCGGAGAGACCGCCACTGCAACGGCGGAGTACACGATCACGCAGGCCGACGTCGACGCGGGCGAGGTCCGCAACGTCAACGAC
>NZ_JAGYWT010000749.1:0-799 GCF_019279095.1 Microbacterium sp. BF1
CAGGGCGTCCCGATCCCGCACCCGCTTGTAGAGCGAGGGGGCGCGGACGCCCACCCGATCCGCGACCGCCTGCATCGTGAGGCCCGAGGGGCCGGCGACCTCAAGGATCTCCCGCCCCGCCGTGACGATCTCCTCGGTGGACGTGCGTTCGGGTGTCGGCATCGGATCCTCCTGGATGGCTATTGACAATAGCCATCATAGCTACGTAACGTAGCCATCGCAATCATCCCGAGAGGATCCGTCATGAAGCTCGCACCCCGCCTGCACCGCCTGGGCAACGACATCGTCGCCTCGTACCTCATCGACCTGCCGGAGGGGATCACCCTGATCGATGCGGGCCTTCCCGGGCATTGGCGTGACCTCCAGCGCGAGCTCGAGCTGATCGGTCGTCCGCTGTCCGACATCCGCGGCCTCGTCCTGACCCACGGCGACGGCGATCACATCGGCTTCGCCGAGCGGCTGCGCACCGAGGCGGAGGTTCCGGTGTACATCCACACGGCCGACGCGCATCGAGTCCGCACCGGAGAGAAGCCCAAGACCCCGATGGGACCGGCGAAGATCGGGCCCACGCTCGGCTTCTTCGCCTACGGCCTGCGCAAGAACGCCCTGCGCACACCGCACGTGTCCGTCGTCACGGAAGTCGCCGACGGCGACGTGCTCGATCTGCCCGGTGCTCCGGTCGTCATCGGAATGCCCGGCCACTCGCCGGGGAGCATCGCGGTGCACGTGCCGGCCGTCGACGCGGTGTTCGTCGGCGATGCGCTGACCACCCGGCACGTGCTGACAGGGCGGACCGGGG
>NZ_JAGYWT010000075.1:0-7885 GCF_019279095.1 Microbacterium sp. BF1
ACGAGCGTCACGACGATGGGCGCCTCGATCGGCGTCGGCATGTACGACTTCGCCCTCGCCGGCGGCGTCGAGCACATGGGCCACCACCCCATCGGGGCGAACGCCGACCCGAACCCCCGCTTCGTGGCCGAGAAGATGGTCGACCCCGGCGCGCTCAACATGGGTGTCACGGCGGAGCGCATCTTCGATCGCTTCCCGCACCTGACCAAGGAGCGCTCGGACCGCTTCGGCATGCTGAGCCAGCACAAGGTGCAGGCCGCGTACGACGCCGGCAAGATCCAGCCCGACCTCGTTCCCGTGGCCACCAAGGGGCCCGACGGCGCCTGGGGTCTCGCCACCGAAGACGAGGGCCGTCGCCCGCAGACCACCATGGAGGACCTCGCGGCCCTCAAGACGCCGTTCCGCCCGCACGGCCGCGTCACCGCCGGTACCTCTTCGCCTCTCACCGACGGCGCGACGATGTCGCTGCTCGCCGGCGGCGGTGCGGTCAAGGAGTTCGGACTCGCGCCGAAGATGCGGATGGTCTCGTTCGCGTTCGCCGGAGTGCAGCCGGAGATCATGGGCATCGGACCGATCCCGTCGACCGAGAAGGCCCTGAAGAAGGCCGGCCTCACGATCGCCGACATCGGCCTGTTCGAGCTCAACGAGGCGTTCGCCATCCAGGTGATCTCGCTGCTCGACCACTTCGGCATCGCCGACGACGATCCCCGAGTGAACCAGTGGGGCGGCGCCATCGCGTTGGGTCACCCGCTCGCGGCATCCGGCGTGCGCCTCATGATCCAGCTCGCGGCGCAGTTCGCCGAGCGCCCCGACGTCCGTTACGGCCTGACCGCCATGTGCGTCGGCCTCGGCCAGGGCGGATCGGTCATCTGGGAGAACCCGCACTACGACGGCAAGAAGAAGAAGTGAGCGCCACCGTGACGAACTACGACGAGATCGACTTCTCCCCCATCCAGGCGCTCACCGAGGGCGAGGTCATCACCCAGTCCCCGGTGCGCGATATCCGTCTCCCCTCGGGCAAGGTGCTGGCCCTGATCACGCTCGACAACGGTCGTGACCACACCCGTCCGAACACGCTGGGCCCTGCGACGCTCACGCAGCTGGGTGAGACGCTCGACGGTCTCAAGGCGCGAGCCGCAGCCGGCGAGATCCAGGCCGTCGGCATCACGGGAAAGCAGTACATCCTCGCCGCGGGTGCCGACCTGTCCGACATCAGCAAGGTCGGCTCGCGCGACAACGCACGCCTCATCGCGCAGCTCGGCCACAAGGTACTCGGCAAGCTGGGCGATCTCGGCGTGCCGTCGTTCGCCTTCGTGAACGGCCTCGCCCTGGGCGGCGGCCTGGAGATCGCGCTGAACTCCAGCTACCGCACGGTCGACGCGTCTGCGGCAGCGGTCGCACTCCCCGAGGTATTCCTCGGCATCATCCCCGGTTGGGGCGGCGCCTATCTGCTGCCGAACCTGATCGGCATCGAGAACGCCCTCGAGGTCGTCATCTCGAACCCTCTCAAGCAGAACCGGATGCTGAAGCCCCAGCAGGCGTTCGATCTCGGCATCTTCGACGCGATCTTCCCCGCCGCGAACTATCTGGAGAACTCGCTCTCCTGGGCGGACGCCGTACTCGGCGGCAAGAAGGTCGAGCGCAAGAACGAACCAGGGAAGATCGAGCGGCTCACCAAGTGGCCGATCGCGATCAAGATGGCGCGCGGCATGCTCGAATCGAAGATCGGAACGGTACCGAAGTCTCCGTACGCGGCGCTCGACCTGCTCGACAAGGCGAAGAGCGGCACCAAGGCCGAGGGCTTCGCCCGCGAGGACGAGGCGCTCGCCGACCTCGTCACCGGCGACCAGTTCGCCGCGTCGATGTATGCCTTCGACCTCGTGCAGAAGCGCGCGAAGCGGCCTGTCGGTGCTCCTGACAAGGAGCTCGCGAAGAAGGTCACCAAGGTGGGCATCATCGGTGCCGGACTCATGGCCAGCCAGTTCGCGCTGCTGTTCGTGCGCAAGCTCCAGGTGCCCGTGCTCATCACGGACCTCGACCAGGCACGCGTCGACAAGGGCGTCGCCTACATCCACGAGGAGATCGGCAAGCTCGAGGCCAAGGGGCGTCTGGACGCCGACTCTGCGAACAAGCTGCGCGCGCTCGTGACCGGCACCACCGACAAGAGCCTCTACGCGGACTGCGACTTCGTGATCGAGGCCGTGTTCGAAGAGGTCGGCGTCAAGCAGCAGGTGTTCGGAGAGATCGAGAAGATCATCGCCGAGGACGCGATCCTCGCGACCAACACCTCGTCGCTGTCGGTCGAAGAGATCGGTGCGAAGCTCGCCCACCCCGAGCGCCTGGTCGGGTTCCACTTCTTCAACCCGGTCGCGGTGATGCCGCTGATCGAGATCGTGAAGACGCCCGACACCGCCGATGCGGCGCTGTCGACGGCCTTCGTCGTCGCGAAGAACCTCGGAAAGAACGCGGTTCTCACCGCCGACGCCCCGGGCTTCGTCGTGAACCGGCTGCTCGCGAAGGTCATGGGAGAGGCTGCACGTGCCGTCTACGAGGGCACGCCGATCGCCGACGTAGAGAAGGCCTTCGGCCCGCTCGGCCTGCCGATGGGACCCTTCCAGCTGATCGACCTGGTCGGTTGGAAGGTCGCAGCCCATGTGCAGGACACGATGGTGCAGGCCTTCCCCGAGCGGTTCTACGCGAACGAGAACTTCCATGCCCTCGCCGAGCTCGACGCGGTCGTGGAGAAGGACAAGGGCGGACGCGTCGTCGGCTGGAGCAAGCAGGCCGAGAAGGTCCTGAAGCCCGCTGTCGGGAAGACTCCGGCGACGGCTGCGACGATCCTCCAGCGTGTGCAGGACGGTCTCGCGCAGGAGATCAAGCTGATGCTCGACGAGGGCGTGGTCCCCGAGGTCGAAGACATCGACCTGTGCCTGATCCTCGGCGCCGGCTGGCCCTTCATCGACGGCGGCGCTTCGCCGTACCTCGACCGCGAGGGTGCTTCCGAGCGGGCGTTCGGCGGTTCGTTCCACACTCCGCAGATCCGCGGCATCGAGAGCCGCTGATCACCGCCGAAGGGGTCGCATCGAAAGATGCGGCCCCTTCGTCGTCTCCTGCGCGGTCGTCTACTGCGAGGGCCGCTGATCCGTCTCGTCGGTCTTCGGCCAGTACGACAGCGCCCGTTCGGCCAGAGCGGTGATCGTGAGAGACGGGTTGACGCCGGGGTTCGCGGGCACGGCCGAGCCGTCGACCACGTGCAGCCCCGGGTGTCCCCAGACCCGGTGATAGGGATCGATCACTCCGTCTTCAGGCGACGCCGAGATCACCGCACCGCCGAGGAAGTGCGCGGTCAGCGGGATCCCGAAGACCTCGGGCCACGAGCCGCGGGCTTCCGCGGACACTCCGCCTTCCTGCTCGACGCGCCTCGCGATCGCCGCAGCGGCCGTGTGCGCCTGCGGGAGATGACTCGGGTTCGGTTCACCGTGTCCCTGTGCACTGGTCATCACGAGTCGGCCGAAGCGGCGTCGCAGGGACAGGGTGAGCGAGTTGTCGGCGGTCTGCATCGCGAGCGCGATGATTCCCCGTTCGCTCCACCGGCGGAGGTTCCCGAGACGGAACTGCCGCACCGGCGATCGGAGCACTTGTCTGATGAGGCTGCCCAGTCGTGTGCCCAGACCACGGTCGCCCGGCACGAGAACGGTCGCGAGCGCACCCATCAGGTTCGAGCCGGGACCGTAGCGCACGTTCTCCACATGAGTGCGGTCATCGACATGGAAGGAGGTGGTGATCGCGATTCCCCGCGCCAGCTCCAGAGACTCCGGAACCGCGGTCGCCACCGCGCCGTCGAGGGCCTCGGAGTTGGTTCGGGTGAGCCTCCCCAGGGCATCGGAGACCCGTGGCAGCGCACCGGAGGCCTTCATCCGGTGCAGCAGCTGCTGAGTGCCCCAGGTGCCGCCGGCGAGCACGACCTGCTCTGCCGTCACCGTGCGACGTCCGTGCCGGAACCAGGCACCGCTGCGCTGCGTGGTCACCGCAAATCCGCCGCCGGGGAGTTCACGCACGTCGCTCACCGTCCGCAGCGCCTCGATCGAGACACCTCGACGTTCCGCGAGGGCGAGGTAGTTCTTCATGAGGGTGTTCTTCGCGCCCACACGGCAGCCCACCATGCAGTTGCCGCAGAGCGTGCAGCCGGTGCGGTCCGGTCCTTCACCGCCGAAGAAGGGATCGGTCGTGCGCTCCCCCGGCTTCCCGAACCAGACGCCGACGGGGGCACGACGAAAAGTCGAGCCGACGCCCAGGTCGTCGGCCGCACCGGCCATGATCCGTTCGACAGGCCCCGTGTGCGGATAGTGCTCCACCACGCCGAGCATCCGCTTCGCGGTGGCGTAATGCGGCGACAGCTCCGACTCCCACTCGGCGATGCCTCGCCACTGCGGATCCTGGAAGAACGCGGGACCCGGCTGATAGAGCGTGTTCGCGTAGTTGAGCGAGCCTCCGCCCACTCCCGCGCCCGCCAGGATCATCACGTGCGGAAGCCGATGGATGCGCTGCACGCCGTAGCACCCGAGCATCGGCGCCCAGAGGTAGCGGCGAAGATTCCAGCTCGTCTTCGCGAAGTCGTCATCCTCGAAGCGACGGCCGGCCTCGTAGACGCGGACCCGGTAGCCCTTCTCCGCCAGTCGCAGCGCGGCCACGGACCCGCCGAACCCGGAGCCGACGATCGCGACGTCTTCATCGAACCTCGTCATCGCACACCCTCCGACCGCATCGTCGCCTCCGGCACCATCATCGTCAGCGCCGCAGGGAGCACCGCGACGGTGCACACATTCTCGCCACCCCGCGATCGCGGCCGGTCTTGTTCACGAACAGCAGGCCGTGGGCATCGTGATCGTGCGCGAACGGATCGAGACCCGTGGATGCCGCGACCAGGCTCAGGTCCTGATTCAGGCTCAACCACTCCGACACCTGTGCGCTGACGGCGGCATCGACCACCTGCGAGTTCACGAGGGCGGAGAAGAGTCCGGCGAGCTCGCGTGCGGATCCCACGGCCACCTGCGGGGCGTCGTCAGGACCACGGTGGTCGCGGAAGCGGTCGAGAAGGGCCGTGCGGCGCAGACCCAGCGACTCGATGCGCTCGCGCACCCGGTCGTGGCCGACCTTGTGAAGCAGAGCGTTTACCGCGATGGGATCCCCCGCGGTCGCCGCCATCACGGCGAGGTCTTCCAACGGCAGGGCCGGTGCGTGCAGATGCCGCCACAGACCCGAGGTCTCCACCGGCTCGAGGCTTTCGCGTTCGACGATCTCGAACGGATCGAGAGCACCGCTCTGGAAGCCGGCAGCCACCTCGATCAGCAGAGGCACCACTCCGAGACCCGCGATCGGCATCGTGACATGGTCGTCGCCGGCGAGCACGTGCACATGGTTGTCGAGGTCGACGACGTGCACCGAGACCTGCGCCCCGGAGTCGACCAGGCCCTCCAGCGAACGCAGCGTGGCGGTGAACGACCGGCGTCCGGCAGCGGCGCGTCGGGGAAGCCGGCGACTGGTGCGCTGCGAGCGGCGACCCGCACCGGAGGCCTCCTGGGCAGCGCCGAGAGACTCGGGGGCCGAGGAGTTTCGGAGACCTTCACCAGGCTCGAGAGCGCCCACGCTGATCCTTAGGGGGGTGGATGTGCGGGATACCGAGGGGAGACGCTCCCCAGCGGCAGGGCTATCGTAACCCCACCGCCGGGGGACGGTTCACAGAGTGTGACGATTGGTCACCAGATGGTCACTCGCGACGCCGCAGGCAGCCAGAGGGCGTCGTTCTCGCTCACGCCGAACGCCTCGTAGAACGCGTCGATGTTGCGCACGATCTGGTTGCAGCGGAACTCGTTCGGCGAGTGCGGGTCGATCGTCAGCAGGCGCAGCGTCTCGGCGTCACGGCTCTTCTGCTGCCACACCTGCGCCCACGAGAGCAGCAGGCGCTGCACACCCGTGTATCCATCGATCACCGGGGCCTCCGCGCCGCCGAGCGAGAGCTCATAGGCCTTGAGGGCGATCCCGAGGCCGCCGAGGTCGCCGATGTTCTCGCCGATCGTGAGCGCGCCGTTCACGTGGTGCTCGGCGTCGAGGCCCTCGGGCACCAGCGCGTCGTACTGGGCGATCAGCGCCTTGGTGCGCTCCTCGAACGCCGACCGGTCGGCATCCGTCCACCAGTCCTGCAGGCGACCGTCGCCGTCGTAGCGGCTGCCCTGGTCGTCGAAGCCGTGGCCGATCTCGTGGCCGATGACCGCACCGATGCCGCCGTAGTTCGCCGCCGCGTCGCGACCGGCGTCGAAGAACGGGTACTGCAGGATCGCCGCGGGGAACACGATCTCGTTCATGGACGGGTTGTAGTAGGCGTTGACCATCTGCGGCGGCATGTGCCACTCGGTGCGGTCGATGGGCGTGCCTACCTTGTCGATGTTGCGGTCGTGCTCGAAGATCGAGGCGCGGCGCACGTTGCCGAACAGGTCGGCCCTGTCGATCTCGAGGCTCGAATAGTCGCGCCAGACCTCGGGGTGCCCGATCTTCGGGGTGAAGGAGTCGAGCTTGGCGAGTGCGCGCTCGCGGGTCTCGGCCGTCATCCACTCCAGCTCGGTGATGCTCTGCCGGTACGCCTCGATGAGGTGGGCGACCAGCTCGTCCATCGCGGCCTTCGCCGTCGGCGGGTAGTGGCGCTCGACGTACACCTTGCCGATCGCCTCTCCGAGCGCACCCTCGGTGAGCGAGACGCCGCGCTTCCAGCGCTCGCGGATGGTGGGGACGCCGGTGAGCTCGGTGCCGTAGAACGAGAAGTTCTCCTGCACGAGATCGTCGGTCAGGTACGGGGCCGCGGCGTGCACGGCCTTGGCGCGCAGCCATGCCTTCCAGTCGTCCAGGCGCTCGGGGGTCAGCAGCGAGCCGAGGCCTTCGAAGAAGCTGGGCTGCGAGACGACGACCTCGTCGAAGGCCGCGGGGTTCGACGGCGAGACCGCCTCTCGCCACGGAGTCAGGTCGATGCCGGCGAGCGCCTGCAGCTCTTCCCACGTCTTGAGGTTGTACGTCGCCACCGCATCGCGGCTGCGCACGTTGTCCCAGTGATGACCGGCGAGCTCGGTCTCGAGCGCGATCGCACGGTCGGCGTTCACGGCGGCATCGGCCACGCCCGCGAGGCCGAGCAGACGCTCGAGGTGCGCACGGTACGCGGCCCGGGTGTCGGCGAAGGTGTCGAGACGGAAGTAGCTCTCGTCGGGCAGCGACAGACCGGCCTGCACGAGTACCGGAACATAGCGCTCGGGGTCGCCGGGATCGCCGTCGACGTACAGGCCGATGATCGACGCACGGCCGTCGCGGTCGTAGGCGCCCACCGTGCGCAGGAACGTCGGAACGTCGGCGATCGCATCGATCTCGGCGAGCGTGTCGGCAAGCGGCGCGACGCCGGCGGCATCGATGCGCGCGGTGTCCATGAAGCTCGCGAACAGGTCGCCGATCTTGCGGGCGAGAGTGCCCTCCGGGGCATCCTGCGACTCCTCGATGATCGCGCGCACGTCTTTCTCTGCCTGCTCGGCGAGAAGATGGAACGAGCCCCAGCGCGCCTTGTCGCCCGGGATCTCGGTGCGGGCGAGCCAGGCGCCGTTCACGTGACGATAGAGGTCGTCCTGCGGGCGGATGTCGGAGCTGAACTCATCAAGGGCGAGGCCCACGGGAAGAACGTCAGTCATGCTCCCCAGCCTATGACCCGCCTCCCCCAGACGGCATCACGTCAGTCTCCGGGTGCAGGTCGAAGACGTACTTGTGCGAGTACGCCACCTGGGTGAGATACCCACCGGAGGTGTGCAGGATGCCCTTGGGCTTCCCCGTCGTTCCCGAGGTGTAGAGGATGAAG
>NZ_JAGYWT010000750.1:0-794 GCF_019279095.1 Microbacterium sp. BF1
CGAGGCGCTGTCGAGCAGCGGCCGGCTCCCCTCGAGCAGAGCCGTGAAGGTGTCGGCCGTGTGCGCACCGGAGCGCAGCTGATCGCCCACACTCCCCAGGCGCGCCTCGACCCGGGTGAGTGCTGCCTGCGTGTCCTCATCCGTGAGGTAGTCCGACAACGACGAGACGAGGCCGAGCGCGACGTCGCCGAGCGTCTGGGCGAACGTGTCGCTGATCTCGGACGACACCCCTTCCGCGCCCTGTCCGGTGATCTTCGGCGCCAGCGCGTTCTTCTTCTCGTTCGTGTAGAGCGCGATGTGCGTGCGGTCGCCCCCATCGGCGTAGAAGGTCAGCATGTCCGCGCTGAAGGTCTCGGGCAGCACGATCGCGGCGTAGTACTCGCCCGACTTCGTCCCGTCGATCGCGTCGTGCTCATCGGTGATGACCCAGTCGAGCTGGTCGTTCCCGCGGAGCTGAGAGAGAACCTGCTCCCCGACGTTCACGCGGATCGGGACGAGGTCGCTCTCGTAGCCGGCATCGGTGCTCGCGACCGCGATCTTCAGGTCCTTCGTGTTCGCGAACGGATCCCAACTGGCGATCACGTTGAACCAGGTGAACAGGGAGGGGATGACGACGAGACCGAAAAGGACGATGCATGCCATCACGTTCTGGGTGGCGTGACGAACAGGATCGCCGCGTTCATCACGGTCGAGTTCTTCGTCAAGGAACCGATCGTGCCGATGTCGCTGTTCCGAAACCGCACCTTCACCCTGTCGGTCATCGCTTCGATCGCCATCGGCGTCTCGATGTTCGC
>NZ_JAGYWT010000751.1:0-794 GCF_019279095.1 Microbacterium sp. BF1
CGCCGACGGATCACTGCGCAGGGTCGAGGAGGCTGCACCCGGCCGTCAGCGCGAGCTGGTGCGCGCACACGTGCTCGATGAGATCGCCGCGCACCGGGGAACCGGGTGGGATCCGGCGACCCCGCGTGCCGCGGAAGAGCTGATGATCCGGCCCCGTGTCTCGACGTACAACGCCTTCGCCGACGGGATCGTGCGCGAACACGCAGCGCGCATTGGACGGGATCCCGACGTGGCGATGCTCAGTCAGGCCGCCTCCTGGATGCTGGCACGGGAAGTCGTGCTGCGCAGCGACCTCCCCGAGCTGGAGAGCATCGAGTTCGCGCTCGGCACGGTCATCGATGCCGTGCAGAGGCTCGCCGGTGACGCCCTCGACCACCGTGTCGACCTCGATCTCGCTGAGCGCATCGCGCGGGATCAGGCCCTCGCCTTCGAGCCGTATCGCGGCAACGGCGATGTCGAGAAGGCGGCGGTGAACCTCCTCAGTCTGCCGACGCTGTCGCGCCTCGTGCGCGACTACATCGCCGAGAAGCAGCGCCGCGGCGTGCTCGACTTCGCCGACCAGGTGGGAGGTGCCTACGACATCGTCGAGTCCGCTCCCGACGTCCGCGACGAGCTCCGCGAGCAGCACCGGGTGGTGCTGCTCGACGAGTATCAGGACACATCGGTCATCCAGACCCGGTTCCTCGCGGAACTCTTCCGCGACACCGCGGTGATGGCCGTCGGCGACCCGCACCAGTCGATCTACGGGTGGCGGGGAGCCAGCGCCGACAACCTCTACGCCTTCTCCGGCACGT
>NZ_JAGYWT010000752.1:0-793 GCF_019279095.1 Microbacterium sp. BF1
TGTGATGTCCAGGGACGTTGTTTCGGCGACACGGCCGTGAAGAGCTGAGAGGTGAGGGCCTCCGGTTGTGAAGTGGAGCTGTTGAGTTCAACCGCTTCAGGAACCAGGAGGCCCTCGTGTCCCACGCTAACGCTGCCCTGACCCCACGCGCCCGGCTTCGACTGGCGCGCCTGATCGTCGAGGATCACTGGCCGCCGCAGGTCGCGGCGAAGATGTTCATGGTCTCGCCCGTGACTGCCCGGAAGTGGGCGGCCAGGCTGCGCCTGGAGGGACCTGCTGGGATGGCTGATCGTTCGAGTCGCCCGCGATCGATGCCGACGAAGACCCCGCTGCCGCAGGTCAAGAAAATCGTGAAAGCGAGGTGGCGGCGGCGTCTCGGCGCGGTTCAGATCGCTGGCGAACTCGGTCTGCCCGCCTCGACCGTCCACGCGGTCCTGGTGCGCTGCCGCATCAACCGGCTCAGCCATATCGACAGGGTCAATGGGGAGCAAATCCGCCGCTACGAGCACGATCATCCCGGATCGCTGATCCACGTCGACGTCACGAAGTTCGGCAACATCCCCGACGGCGGCGGCTGGCGCTTCGTCGGCCGCGTCCAAGGCGAACGCAACCGAGAGGCCACCGCCACCCGCACCAAGAGCAGGAACCATCGTTACGAGCCGAGGCTCGGCACTGCGTTCGTGCACACCGTCATCGACGACCACTCCCGCGTCGCTTACGCCGAGATCTGCTCCGACGAGAAAGCGGACACCGCGATCGGTGTTCTCCGCCGAGCGGTGTCCTGGTTTGCCGA
>NZ_JAGYWT010000753.1:0-788 GCF_019279095.1 Microbacterium sp. BF1
CCCAGGTACGGTTCACCGTCGACGGGCGCGACCTCGGTGCCGGCGTGGCGGACGTGGTGGAGCCGTCGGCCGAGGTCGGCACGCTTGTGCTGCAGAACGGCGCCTTCGGGCGGATCGTCGGCGATGAGATCTCGCCCCTCACCGGTATCAGCTCGGAGATCACCGCCATCACGCAACCCATCGTCTCGATCGATGTGGCCGCGGATGACTCCCGCGCCGCCACGCAGCTCGGTGACCAGCACGTCTATCTGATCGGCGAGGGAAGCCTCGACGAGCTCGATTCCCGTCCAGGGCTCATCAGACCCTCGCTCGACTCCTACGGGTACACCTGGTCCGTTCCCGCGGGAGCGCCCACGGCCTTGCAGGCGTCGGGGAGCGATGCCGTGGCGCATCAAGTCGCGACGGCGTGGCCGAGCGCCTCGGCGATCTCTCATCTGAGGGTCGCACCGGACGGCGCCAGGGTGGCTGCCGTGGTGACCGTCGGCAAGCAGATGTGGGTCGTGGTCGCAGCCGTGGTTCGCGACTCGGCGGGCATCCCGATCGAGCTCGGCGAGGTCAAGCAGTTGACCCAGTTGTTCGAGCCGGCGACGGGGCTGTCCTGGCTGGGTGCAGACCGTGTGGGAGTCCTCGTCGATCCGAACAGCCCGCGTCTTCTCACTCAGATGGTGGGGGGGCCCGGTTCGGCAGAGGCCGCCCCGAGCAATGCGATCTCGATCGCCGGCGCTCGCACCGCTTCCGGCGTGCGGATCCTCGGAGCGAACGGCGAGCTGTTCGCCCACGCGGGGTCG
>NZ_JAGYWT010000754.1:0-780 GCF_019279095.1 Microbacterium sp. BF1
GGTGTCTCGCCCTACGGCGGGGGAGCGCTGGCGGGTTCCACGCTCGGTCTCGATCCCGCACTCGTGGCGACCGAGCTGGGCCTCGACCGCCCCGCCGAGAACTCGCTCGACGGCACCGCCGCCCGCGATGTGGTGGCGGAGTTCGCCTTCATCACGGCGATGACCGGCGTCGACATCTCGCGCCTGTCCGAGGAGATCATCCTCTGGAACACCCGCGAGTTCGGCTTCGTCACTCTCGACGACGGCTACTCGACCGGATCGAGCATCATGCCGCAGAAGAAGAACCCCGATATCGCGGAGCTCGCGCGGGGCAAGTCCGGGCGCCTCATCGGCAACCTCTCGGGGCTGCTGGCCACCCTCAAGGGCCTCCCGCTCGCGTACAACCGCGATCTGCAGGAGGACAAGGAGCCGGTGTTCGATTCGGTGCAGACGCTCGAGGTCGTGCTCCCCGCTTTCGCAGGCATGATCGCGACGCTGCGTTTCGACACCGAGCGCATGGCGGCGCTGGCACCGCAGGGCTTCTCCCTCGCGACCGACGTCGCGGAGTGGCTGGTGAAGCGTCGGGTGCCGTTCCGCGACGCCCATGAGATCTCGGGCGCGCTCGTGCGTGCATGCGAGGAGCAGGGGATCGGTCTGGAGGACGCCTCCGACGAACTGCTGCTCTCGGTGTCTCCGCACCTCGTGCCCGAGGTGCGTGAAGTCCTCACGATCGAGGGATCGGTCGCGTCCCGGACCGGCGTCGGCGGTACCGCCCCGGTCCGGGTCGCGGAGCAGCGGGCC
>NZ_JAGYWT010000755.1:0-780 GCF_019279095.1 Microbacterium sp. BF1
CGACGGCGATGCCCCCGCCGACAGTGATCTTCCGACCGACCTGCGCGACTATGCGGGAGCGCTCGAACTCGACTACCCCGTGCGCATCGACGTCGTACAACCAGGCACGCAGCTCGCGCTCCTGCGCCCTGGCGAGCCGTGCGGCTTCGCTGGAGGCCCCCGCCCTGTTCTGGATCAGCGCCAGTGTCTGCAGCACCGAGTCGTGCAGGTGGGCGGCCATCTGACTGCGCTGCTCCTCCCGGATGCGGCGCACCCGCTCACCCGACAGCTCCCGCCACCGCGGGATCAGCGTCGACGACACCACGGCGGCGAGCCCGACCAGTGGGAGGAGCACCAGCGCCACACCCGAGCGCGCCACCGGCCAGGACAGCAGAACCGTGACCAGCAGGGCGAGCAGCAGGATCGAGAGGATCCGGATGCTGAGGGTGTGCCGGGGCCCGCGCGCGGTGTCGGTGCGATCTATGAGCGTGGCCCAGAGACCGGCACCCGTCGCGAAGGCCACGGTGCCACCGACGACGACGGCCGCGGTGCCTGGCGGGATCGATCCGCTCAGCCAGTCGCTGCCTCCTCGCCAGACGAGGACGACGAGCATCCCGACCGCGGCAGGGGCGAGCAGCAGCCAGGCCACCGGCATCCGTCTGGTCGGCGCGCTCTCGCCCTCCGCCCAGGGCGTGAACATCCAGCACCATGCATAGAGGAGCACTCCTGCACCGCCGCACAGCTTCCTGCTCTGGGTCGCCGGTATCGGCGTCGCCCGCTCCGAGGGCTGGCTGGGCGGGG
>NZ_JAGYWT010000756.1:0-778 GCF_019279095.1 Microbacterium sp. BF1
CTCAACCAGATGTACACGCAGCTTCCCGACGGGACGCTCATCATCGGCGACTCGCACTCCACAGCCACGGCCCCGGCGCCGTTCCAGCCCGAGGCTGCGTTCACCGCCTTCCTCGCGGAGGCCGAAGCGCTGTTCGACGCCCCGGCGCCGCGCGTGATCGAGCGCTGGCAGGGCGTGTACGCGAAGGGGCCGCAGGAATTCCTGATCGATCGTGGCGACGACGGCGTGCTGGTGCTCGCCGCGACCACCGGCATCGGGATGACCACGGGCCTGGGACTTGCCGAAGAGAACCTCGCCGCCGCCTTCGGGTGGGCGGCAGCAATGGAAGGAACATCATGACCACTCCTCTCGAACTCGTCGTGCTCGACATGGCGGGAACCACAGTGCTCGACGACGGCGTCGTCGAGCAGGCGTTCCAGCGCGCCGCCGAGCGCACGGGCGTCGCGGACCGGATGCCGTGGGACGAGGCGCTGGACTACGTGCGCGTGACCATGGGGCAGTCGAAGATCGACGTCTTCACGCACCTCTCCGGCGGCGATGCCGAGGCGGCAGCACGGGCGACGGCCGCCTTGGAGGGCGCCTATGCCGAGATCGTCTCCGAGCAGGGCGTCTCCGAGATCCCCGGCGCCGCCGACGCGATCCAGGGGTTGAAGGACTCCGGGCTGAAGGTCGTGCGCACGCAGACCTCGTCGGTGCACGCAGTCGCGGTCGCCGGCGACACCGTCAGCGACGTCGAGTCGGGCCGTCGGGCCGGCGCCGGCTTCGTCGCGGGTGTGCT
>NZ_JAGYWT010000757.1:0-774 GCF_019279095.1 Microbacterium sp. BF1
GCAGCGCCCACGAACAGCGCCGTGGAATACAGCCCCATCATCAGACCGAGACGGTGCGCGAAGTCCTGTTTGATCACCGCGGGCATGCAGACGTTCGCGACCGCGATACCCGCGCCGACCAGCACCGTGCCGCCGAAGAGCGCCACCGGAGAGTCGAGGAGGCGGCTGCCGATGCCGACCGCCACGACGACCATCGTCAGCGCGAGCAGCCGATGCAGCCCGATCCGGCGGGTCAGCGTGGGGGTGAGGAAGGCGAAGGCACCGAAGGCGAACACGGGGATCGTCGTCAGCAGACCTGCCGCCGCGGAGGGGATGCCGAGGTCGCGCTCGATCGCCGGGAGCACCGGGCCGACCGAGGCGACGCCCATCCGGAGATTCAGCGCGATCAACAGCAGCCCGACGCCCACGAAGACCCCGAACAGGACGCCGCCGTGACGAGCCGACGGCGTGGTCAGCGGGGTCGGGGTGGTGTCGAGCGGCTCGTGCGTCGTGGTCATGCTTCGAGTCCAGCACCCGGGCACCGCATCAGAAAACACGTAAACTGCAACGCGATGTCGAATACACGCCAATCCGCTCGGCTCGTCGATCTGAGCCTGGTCGACTTCGACGCCCTCGCCACTCTGCCGATGGAGGGCGCCTACCGCTTCGCGCACGCCGAGACCTCACCGCGCCATGCCCATCCGCTCGGGCACCTGGTGCATGCAGCTTCGGGAGTGCTCTCACTGCTCACCGACGACGGGGCCTGGATCGCGCCATCGACGCGCATGGCGTGGG
>NZ_JAGYWT010000758.1:0-773 GCF_019279095.1 Microbacterium sp. BF1
CCGACCGCCTGGCCGCGGCGATCCGCGCCTCGCGCGACTGAGACGCTTCCCGCAGACGACAGCGCGCCCCTGACCGGAGTGGTCGGGGGCGCGTGATACGTCGCTCGGAGGACTGCTTACGCAGCGCACTCCTTGCAGATGGGCCCGGATGCGCCCTCGTGGTCGAGCTGTGAGCGGTGCTTCACGAGGAAGCAGCTCATGCACGTGAACTCGTCCTGCTGCGCGGGCAGCACGACGACGTCGAGCTCGAGGTCGGAGAGGTCGGCACCCGGAAGGTCGAAGCTCGACGGGTTGTCGGAGTCTTCGTCCCCGCTTGAGCCGGAGAGCTTGTCCGGCACACGCTCCTTCAGGGCTTCGATCGACTCGGAGTCGTCTTCGCTCTTTCGGGGGGCGTCGTAATCGGTTGCCATGCGGTAGATCTCCACTTTCATGGTGCGAGTGGGTGGTGCGCCGTCGGGTATTCGGCGGCCATAGTTTGCACGACCAAACGACATAACGCAAATGCTCGTCCGTGCGACGGAGGAAACTCACGGCACGCCCAGGGTATTCCCGGGCCTGACGCCCCGCACGTGACACCATGAACGGACACCCATCAGAGGGGCATTCGCATGGAAAACGTCACCATCGTCGGCACAGAAGCAGGAGTCCTCGTACTCGCGACCGAGTCGGGCGAGCGGTTCGCGCTGCCCATCGACGACATGCTGCAGCGCGAGATCCGTCGCGCCACGCGTCAGAGCGAGCCGACGGCCCAGAAGCTCGCCGCGAGCCCGCGC
>NZ_JAGYWT010000759.1:0-772 GCF_019279095.1 Microbacterium sp. BF1
CTCGGCGCACGCGCGCCGATCACCGACCACGCCCGGCCTGCATGCGGGCGCGCGTAGGGCGGAAGCTCGCGGGCGCCGACCAGCTGGCGGAGGTCGGCCGGGTGTTCACAGCGGATGAGCACCTCACCGACTGATCTGACGCGTTGCCACACGGGCCAGTTGCGCTGCCATGTCTCCGCATCGGCGACCACGATGCATCGCGGTCCCACACCTTTGGGCTCGGTGCCGACGGCCACCACCTCGCACGCAGGATACGCGTCGCGCATCCGGGCGATCACCTCCTCAGCTCCGGGGCTGACGACGCCCGTGATCGCAGAGGTCGGAGCCCACGCCGCCATCGACGGTGCCGCGGTCCGGTCGACTTCGCTTTCATCGACCCAGGCCAGCTGCACTTCGTGGTCGCCCATCCTGGCTCGCCCAGGAGCGCGGTCGCGCACGAATCCCGACGACTCTCCCCCGGCCGCCAGATGCTCCATCCGGTTCGGCATGCGCAACAGCACTCGACGCGGCAGCAGATCGAGCACCCGTCCCAGCGCTCCGCTCGCTCTGGTCGCGGTCAGGACGAAGGTCGTCCCCCGCGCTGCACGAAGAACCTGTTCCCAGCGGTGGACGAACTGCTGGCCGTACTCCGGTGGCAGAGCGGCGGTAAGCGCGTCCAGGTCGTCGCCCAGCACGACCGCAGGAGGACGCTCCCTCCCGTCCGCCCATGCGGCGAGCAGATCCCAGGCGTCTTCAGGGTCGCTCGGCAGCCAGACGGCGTCGTGGCGCTGCG
>NZ_JAGYWT010000076.1:0-7767 GCF_019279095.1 Microbacterium sp. BF1
CTCGCGAAGAGCGGCCTCGCCGCGGTCACGCACGTCCTCGACGATGCGTGCGGCGGTGTCGAGTGCTTCGGCACGTGCCTGGGTCGCCCGGGGTACTGCGGCGAGCATGCCTGCGGGCGAGAGCTCGCGCCCTCGCAGATCGATGGTGCGCATTTCAGCCCTTCGTGATGTCGGAGATGTCGTGGAGGTAGCCGATCCGTCCGTCGTCATGTCGGACGACGAACGCACCCCCACGGTCCTCGATCACGAGAGCCCAGGCGTTCGGACCGATACGGAAAAGCGGTTCGCCCCGCTCGTCGTGGACGTCGCGCTCAGAGGGCGCGAGGATCCAGAACGGCTGTGCCACGGCGGCGGTCTCACGCGGGTTCGTCGCCTCGAGATCGGCATCGGTCACGCCCTCGAGCAGCAGCGGCGCAGGCTCTTCCTCGACCGCGCCCGTCTCGTAGGTCGCGGCCGTCTCCAGCAGGGACTCGATGCTTCCGGTATCCGAGACGATCTCCGGCTCCTGTCCACGCGAACGGCGCGAATAGGCCGGCACATACTCCTCGTCGGTGCTCTCCTGCTCGGTGCCGATGCCGCCGCCCGAGGCGTGCGCCGTCAGCGGCACCTGTGCAGCCAGGTCGAAACGAGCGATCTCGTCGGTCGCCTGCTGACCCGATGCCTCGTCGTCGAGCGCGACGACGAGGGGGGACGCGGAGCCGTCCGCGATGACGTCGGTCGGGCTCTCGGCGTGCGCCTCGGGTGCGGCGGAGGATGCCGCCGAGGCGGATGTGTCGACGGATTCTTCGGAGCCTTCCGGGACCGGCACGGGTTCAGGACGCGGTCTCGCAATGACGGGGCGCACCGGATTCGCGTTGCGGTGGGCGAGAGTCACCAGGCGACCGTGGAAGTCTTCCTTCAATCCCGGGATGATCGGGGCGAAGACCGTGAGGACGACGAGAGCCAGGGAGGTGATGACCATGGCCACCCCGTTCCACGGGAGACTCCAGTTCCCGGTGGACACCACAGCGGAGATCGCGAGCCAGAGGCTGCCGGCCCAGACCGTCGCCGACACGGAGAAGGCGACCGAGGCGAACTGATCGATGCCGAGCGAACCGACCCGGCGGATGCCCTCGGGCGAGAATCGGCGCAGCACCAGCAGGAAGACCGCGACCGTCGGGAGCGCGACCGGGAGCACCCATTGGATGCCGACACTCCACAGCGAGAGGTCGCCGATCAGCGGGAAGAACGAGAACACGAACGACAGCAGCCAGACGCCGACGATGAGCAGCTCCCGCAGCGTGAATCCGAGGATGCCGAACTCAGGGGTGACCTCTTCGTCGTACAGGACACCGTCATCGTCGCCGAAAACCTCGTCCTCTGGTTCTGCTTCGGGGAGATCCGTGCTCATGCGTGGTCCTTTCGTCACAGGGCTCGACGGGGTGATTCGTCGTGCTGCCGACGGCTCACGATCCTACCCGCTCACCCGAGGCAGGTGGGTCCGAGCAGTGACTTGAGGTCACCGAACAGATCCGCGGACACCTTGACCGGCATGGGCACTTCGAAGACCTTCGCCGTGCCGCCACGGTGCACGCGAAGCAGTACCTCGGTGTCGCCGTTGTGTCGTCGCAGCACTTCCGCGAGCTCCATCATCACGCGCTCGGTTGCTCTCTGCTCGGCCAGGACCAATGCCAGAGGGCCGGCAGCATCGAAGGAGCCCACATCGGGTGCGAATGCGGACTGCGCATGGAGGTTGAGCCCGTCGTCGCGCCGGGACACCCGCCCGCGGACAGCGAGGATCGCGTCCTGCTGCAGCGTGTGCTGGAACTCGGTATAGGTCTTCCCCATGAACATCACGGTGACCTCGCCGTTGAAGTCCTCGACGGTGATCATGCCGTAGGGGTTTCCACTCGCCTTGGCGACACGATGCTGCACGCTGGTCACGAGGCCCGCCACCGTCACCTGGTCGCCGTCCTGCAGGTCTTCGGAGTTGTTGAGGTCATGGATCGAGATCGATGCGTGCTTCGCGAGCGGGACCTCGAGGCCCGCCAGAGGGTGGTCCGACACATAGAGGCCGAGCATCTCGCGCTCGAAGGCGAGCTTGTCCTTCTTGACCCACTCGGGACGCGCGGGGACCTTCGCCGGGGCGGCCTCGTCCATGCCGTCATAGAGACTGTCGAAGTCGAATCCGATCGCGCCCTGTGCTTCGTTGCGCTTGCGGTCGACGGCCGCCTCCACCGCATCTTCGTGCACCTCCATGAGCGCGCGACGAGAGTCGCCCATCGAGTCGAAGGCGCCGGCCTTGATCAGCGATTCGATGGTGCGCTTGTTCGACACGTGCAGCGGCACTTTGTCGAGGAAGTGATGGAACGAGGTGAAGCGCTCATCCTTGCGGGCCTGCACGATGCCTTCGACGACGTTGCTGCCGACGTTGCGCACGGCCCCCAGGCCGAAGCGGATGTCGTCGCCGACGGCGGCGAAGAAGTTGATCGAGTCGGACACATCCGGCGGGAGCACCTTGATGCCCATTCGGCGGCACTCGTTCAGGTACAGCGCCATCTTGTCCTTGGAGTCGCCGACGCTGGTGAGCAGCGCTGCCATGTACTCGGCGGGATAGTGCGTCTTGAGGTAGGCCGTCCAATACGACACGAGGCCGTATGCGGCGGAGTGCGCTTTGTTGAAGGCGTAGTCCGAGAACGGCAGCAGGATGTCCCACAGCGCCTTGATGGCCGCCTCACCGAAGCCGCGCTCCGTCATGCCGCCCGCGAAGCCCTCGTACTGCTTGTCGAGCTCGGACTTCTTCTTCTTGCCCATCGCGCGGCGCAGGATGTCTGCCTGTCCGAGGCTGAACCCGGCGACCGCCTGGGCGATCGCCATGACCTGCTCCTGGTAGATGATGAGCCCGTAGGACTCCTCCAGGATCTCGGCGAGCGGCGCTTCCAGCTCGGGGTGGATCGGGGTGATCTCCTGCACCCCGTTCTTACGCAGCGCGTAGTTCGTGTGCGAGTTGGCACCCATGGGGCCTGGTCGATACAGGGCGATGAGTGCCGAGATGTCACCGAAGTTGTCAGGCTTCATCAGGCGCATGAGAGAACGCAGTGGCGGACTGTCGAGCTGGAAGACACCCAGGGTGTCACCACGGGCGAGCAGCTGATACACGCCGGGGTCGTCGAGGCCGAGATGTTCGAGATCTAGCTCTTCGCCACGGTTCGTGCGGATGTTGTCGAGGGCATCCGAGATGATCGTGAGGTTGCGGAGCCCCAGGAAGTCCATCTTGATCAGGCCGAGAGATTCGCACGACGGGTAGTCGAACTGCGTGACGATCTGCCCGTCCTGCTCGCGTCGCATGATCGGGATGATGTCGAGCAGCGGATCCGACGACATGATCACGCCGGCGGCATGCACGCCCCACTGGCGCTTCAGACCCTCGAGCCCCAGCGCGCGGTCGAAGACCGTCTTCGCCTCGGGATCGGTATCGATCAGCGTGCGGAATTCGCTCGCCTCCTTGTACCGGGGGTGTGCCGAGTCGAACATGCCGTCGAGGGGCATGTCCTTGCCCATCACGGGCGGCGGCATCGCCTTCGTGAGCCGCTCCCCCATGCTGAACGGGAAGCCGAGCACACGACCGGCATCCTTCAACGCCTGCTTTGACTTGATCGTTCCGTACGTGACGATCTGCGCGACGCGCTCGGATCCGTACTTCTCCGTGACGTAGTCGATGACCTCGCCGCGGCGCCGGTCATCGAAGTCGACGTCGAAGTCGGGCATGGAGACACGGTCGGGGTTGAGGAAGCGCTCGAAGATGAGTCCGTGCTCGAGCGGGTCGAGGTCGGTGATCTTCATCGCGTAAGCGACCATCGAGCCGGCACCGGAGCCACGACCCGGCCCCACGCGGATGCCGTTGTCCTTCGCCCAGTTGATGAAGTCGGCGACGACGAGGAAGTACCCGGGGAAGCCCATCTGCAGGATGATGCCGGTCTCGTACTCGGCCTGCTTGCGCACCTTGTCGGGGATGCCGCCGGGATACCGGTAGTGCAGGCCCGCCTCGACCTCCTTGATGAGCCAGCTGTCCTCGGTCTCGCCGTCGGGAACCGGGAAGCGCGGCATGTAGTTGGCCGAGGTGTTGAACTCGACCTCGCAGCGCTCGGCGATCAGCAGCGTGTTGTCGCAGGCCTCGGGGTGGTCGCGGAACAGCTGGCGCATCTCGGCCGCGGTCTTGATGTAGTACCCGTCGCCGTCGAACTTGAACCGGTTCGGGTCGTCCATCGTCGAGCCCGACTGCACGCACAGCAGCGCCTCGTGCGCGTCTGCCTCGTGCTGATGCGTGTAGTGCGAGTCGTTGGTGGCGACCAACGGGATGTTGAGGTCTTTCGAGAGCCGCAGCAGATCGGTCATCACGCGCCGCTCGATCGACAGCCCGTGATCCATGATCTCGGCGAAGTAGTTCTCCTTGCCGAAGATGTCCTGGAACTCCGCCGCTGCCGCCCGCGCCGCGTCGTACTGGCCCAGCCGGAGCCTCGTCTGTACCTCACCCGACGGGCACCCCGTCGTCGCGATGATCCCCTTGCCATAAGTCTGGAGCAGTTCGCGGTCCATGCGGGGCTTGAAGTAGTAGCCCTCCATACTCGACCGGGAACTGATGCGGAAGAGGTTGTGCATGCCCTCGGTGCTCTGGCTCCACATGGTCATGTGGGTGTAGGCGCCGGAGCCCGAGACGTCGTCGCTCTTCTGGTCGGGCGAGCCCCACTGCACACGCGTCTTGTCGCTGCGGTGCGTGCCGGGGGTCATGTACGCCTCAAGCCCGATGATCGGCTTGATGCCCGCGTTGCGCGCCGCGTTGTAGAACTCGAAAGCCGCGAAGGTGTTGCCGTGATCGGTCACCGCGATGGCCGGCATCTTGTAGTCGGCGGCTGCCTGGGTCATCGCGTTGATCTTCGCCGCACCGTCGAGCATCGAGTACTCGCTGTGCACGTGCAGGTGGACGAAAGAGTCGGATGCCATGCCTTCGATTCTACGGCGGGGCCCCGACACCGGAGGTCGGTGTCAGGGCTCCCTGCCAGGTCGCTACCCCCGGGGCGCGGAGTCCACGACGGACGTGTGCACCGCCGTGATGGAGTCGACGGTGTCACCTGCGGGCCCGCCGCTTCCGTAGTCCTCCGCGATCGAGTCGATGAGCCCCTGGTCGGTGTCGATCACCATCGTCGTCGTCCGGTGACCGGGAACGACGTACCGCAGCGTCGCTGTCGAGCCATCGTCTGCCAGCACTTCGAATCCCGGGATCAGGGCGATCGCGAGGAAGAACGTCGAACGCAGGTCCGCCGGCATCAGATTGATCGCCGACGGGTCGGACAGACTCGCAACGAGCCAGCGGTCCGCGTCTTCGCCCGTCATCCCCGACTGCCCGCGGAGCCAGTCGAGCAATTCCTGTGGCTCGCGGGGCATTTCCGCGTAGAAGGGGCGGTAGCGGTCCGCCAGGTACGGCATCGGAGGTTCGTCTCCCCCGATGGCGAGGTACTCTCCGGCCGGGAGTGTCTCGATCGTGCCATGTTCGATCACCTGGGAACCGGGCCAGGAGGACCATTCTCGCGCCGCCTCCGGTCCCCGTTCCCCGAAGGACTCGACGACCTCGGAGTGACCCCAGTCGTAGAACCAGTCGCCATCCCGGTCCGCCGGGATGTACAGCACCCGAGTATCGCGCACCAGCACGGCGGCGTCGCTCCCCTCTCGAGAGGCGTTGAACGAGAGCGTGTTCTCGTCGTCGTCATCTGCCCACTCGGCCTTCCAGAACTGCAGGTGCTCACCGACGGTCTCGATCCGCAGATACTCACCCGGAACGAGAGTCGTGTCCTGCGCGTCGAAAGTCACCGCGGAGGCGCGCTCCAGCACCTCGGCCGCCGCAGCATCGGGCGTGACCGTCGGTGCGAGAACCGAACCGGCCACGATCGCGAACGCAGCCGCTACGGCCACGAGACCCCCGATACCGAGGCCGGCCCAAGCCCGCCGTCGGGCACGATGCGCGAGTTCTGACGCCACGCTCGAGCCCTCATTCGCCAGCGCCGTCGGAGCGGAACCGCCAGCCTTCCGGGACGCGTCGATACCCACCAGGAGCCTGGCACGAGCCCCGGTGATCCGCTCCTCCGTCAGGCCAGCCCCCCGGTTGACCTCACGCACGCGCTCGAAGACGTCCATCGGCTTCTCCTTCCTTCTCGTTCGCGAGTCGTTCCTGACCGCTCCCACGACTCGGATTCAATCGCGTCCGCACTCGGTTGATGCGCGATCGGACGGTCCCCACCGGGACCCCGAGGGCGATGGCGATCTCTTCATAGGTGAGATCCCCCCAGGCATACAGCAGCATGGTCTCGCGATCTTTGGCAGAGAGCGACGCGATCATCGGAGCCAGTTCGCGGGTGGAGATCTCGGCGTCGAGGCGGGCGACCGTCACGTCGAGGTCCCCGTGCGAGATGTGCCCTTCTCTCGCGGCTGCCGCCGCGCTCGATCGCAGATGCTTGGCCTCTCGGGTCCGGTGCTTCTTGATCAGACGGGACGCGATCCCGTACAGCCACGGAAGCGCCGACTCCCACGCGGTGTCGAACGACTTGCGTCGTGCGAATGCGACCAGGAACGTCTCACTGAGGATGTCCTCGCCCGCGTCGGGACCAAGACGGCGAGCGGCATAGCCGCCCACCGTCCTGGCGTGCCGATCGAACAGCTCGGCGAAGGCGCGGGATTGACCGAGCGACCGCTGAATGATCTCGCTGTCTGTGCTCACACTACGTATTGCCCCGGAGGGCGAGGAGAGTTCGAAACCCGTCACGGCAGACTGTCGACCACGCTCATCTCGAAGGTCATCCAGGAGTCGGGAACATCGCTCGGGATCGTCCCCTCGCCCACTTCGCTGGTGTCCGTGGTTTCCGTCACGAGCCCTGTCGCCATGTCGATCGTCATCGTGGACCGCCGTAGCGACCTCTCCCCGACCTCGGAGAAGGCGAGATGCGAGTCGAAGGTGACGGTGCGTCGTCCGTCATGCTCCACCCCCACCGTCGATCCCGGGAGCGTGCTCAGCGCGCGATACATCGCAGCACGCATCTCCGGGTCACCGACGTTCTGCGACAGCAGACCGATGAGCAGCCACCCGACCTTCCCCTCAGCCCAATCCTGCGTATCGGGGCCCAGGTAGTCGTCAATCCACACGACCATGGCGGCCGGATCCCGCGGCAGCGATTCGAAGAACCATAGAACGTCTTCGGCGCCGCTCTCGGGAAGATATGGAGCATCCGACGGGAACAGCGTGACCGCCGGCCCGTATGCCTGCATCCCCGCATCCTGCCCTGCACGCCCCTGCGCCTGGTCTCCGTAGACGCCGCCCGCAACCGGAGATCCCCACTCCTGGCACCACTGGGAGCGAAGGTCGGCAGGGGCATAGTCGGCGCCACTGCGACTGATCACCCATCCACTCGACGCTGTCGCACGCGAGGCACCGTAGCCGGGCATTCCTGGCACGCCGAGTTCAGGGTCGAACAGGCCCAACGTAGAGGTCGTCCACGCTCGTCGCAGATACTGTCCAGGAGCGAGCACAGGAGGAGTGAAGCCGGCAGCCGCATTCGCCGCCCCGAGCAGGACCTCAGGCCCCGTCATCGGTGTGGGGGCAGGCGACGGAACCGGGCTCGGCACGAGCACCGGCCCCGGCCGTCGGGTAGATGAAGAGGGGCCGCACGATGACCACGACGAGCAGAACCGCCCCGGAGAGCAGCAGGATCTGCCCGACCGATTCACTCCCGAGGTCGCTGA